>NZ_CALWJK010000053.1 GCF_944380975.1 uncultured Agathobaculum sp.
CATACTCCTTGGGCGTGACGCCGGAAATATCGGTATAATCCGAAAGCCAGGAAAGCGGCAGTTTCATAATGGATTAGCGCTCCTTTATCGTAATGTTCAGGATACCGCGCCGTCAGGCGCGCATTTTATAAAGGCTGCAAAGCAGCCGAAAAAACCGGGAGCATGTATCACGGTTTTTTCACAAGTGCGGAGAAAAGTTTTGATTATCGGAACTTTTCGTAGCGTGAGACGCATCCGCGCATTGGCGCGGTGCGGCTTTTCGTTCGAAAGCGTGGTTTCGAACGAAGTTCTTAGAACTGTTCCAGGAACCGCACGTCGTTCTCATAGAACAGGCGGATATCGTCGATCTTAAAGCGTCCCATAACTGTGCGCTCCAGACCGATGCCGAACGCATAGCCCGAATATTCCTCCGGGTCGATGCCGCTCATTTCGAGTACCTTGGGGTGTACCATGCCGCAGCCGAGAATTTCGATCCAGCCCTCGCCCTTGCACAGCGGGCAGCCCGCACCGTGGCAGCGGTAGCACTGGATATCCATTTCAGCGCTCGGCTCGGTGAACGGGAAGTGGTGCGGACGGAAACGCACGACCGTGTCCTCGCCGTACAGCTTTTTGGCGAACAACTCGAGGATGCCCTTGAGGTCAGACATACGGATGCCCTTATCAACGACCAGACCCTCGATCTGATGGAACAGCGGGGAGTGGGTCGCGTCGACCGCGTCCGAGCGGTACACACGGCCGGGCGCAATGATGCGGATCGGCGGCTTTTTCTGCTCCATGACGCGCACCTGCATGCCCGAGGTCTGCGTGCGCAGCACGACGTTATCCGAAATGTAGAATGTGTCCTGCGTGTCGCGCGCAGGATGATCCTTCGGGATGTTGAGCGCTTCAAAGTTGTAGTGGTCCAGCTCGACCTCCGGGCCTTCCGCAATCGAGAAGCCCAGACCGATGAAGATTTCCTTCAGCTCGTCCAGCACGATGTTGAGCGGATGCTTTTTGCCGATGACAACTTCTTCGCCCGGCAGGGTCACGTCGATGGTCTCGGCTTCCAGCTTGTGCGCCAGCGCGGCCTGCTCGATGGCTTCCTTCTGCTTGTCGATGATGGTTTCAATCTCGGCGCGCACATCGTTGATGAGCTGGCCGACGACCGGACGTTCCTCCGCGGCCACGTCCTTCATGCCCTTGAGGAGCGCGGTCAGCTCGCCCTTTTTGCCGAGAAAGCGCACACGCGCCTCGTCAAGTGCGCGAGCATCGCCCGCTGCGGCAAGCTGATCTTTTGCGGCCTGCAAAATGCCTTGCAGTTTTTCTTTCATGATGACTCTCCTTTATGAAAAATCGTTCAGGGACGCAATAAAAAAAGCCTTTCGTCCCAAAAAATAGGGACGAAAGGCGTAAAATACATCTTCCGTGGTACCACCCTGATTCCCGGACACGCCGGGCACTCATTGAACGCCGGTAACGGGGCGTTACTTCGCCTGCGCCTACTGGGTTTCCGTTCAGCGCCGGTGCTCGCAGGGGAACTTCGCGTCAGGTCTCTTTGAACGGCTCGCAGCCAAAGGCCGTTTTCTCTGAAAAGAGGGGAGTGACGGTACTTTCCCTGTTCATCGCAGGTATCGTTATTCCATAACAGTATTATTAAAACACAGTTTTGCGGCAAATGCAAGGGGAAAGTTGGGAGTTTTTATCGGAAAGGGAGGGCTTACTCAATGGCGCGTTCCTCCGCGCCCGAAAGCGCTTGCCGCAGCCCGGAAAGCACGGTTTGGCGGTCGGCGGTTTCGTCCGACAGCTCCATGTAGCGCACGAGATCGTCCACTGCGCGTACCAGATACAGGTAAGCATCTTTGTAGTTGAGTTCGTCCATAGCAGTGACCTCCATATAAGAATTATTAAGAACCCACTATGGGTTCTTAATCTCATTCTAACACATAATACACTTAAAATGAACCCATAATAAATGCGAAATGGGTGCTATGTGTGGAAAAGAAAAAACATCTATCCCTGCGGCTGGAGGATGAAACCCGTCTCAAGCTGCGGTATATTGCTAAATACGAGGGCAGGTCGATCAATGGACAGGTCATGCACCTGATTTATGGCTGTATTCGCGACTATGAAGAGAAAAACGGCAAAATCGACCTTTCTGACCTTTCTGACGCGCAAAAACCTTGACAAACCCCGCTCTTGTGGATATACTGATTAAGTTAATACGCAAAATGCAATGACAAAGAGGAGTATTCCTGTCCCCGCGCGTCAAGAGAGAGGGCGGTTCGGTGCAAGCCCTTCGGCGGGTAGGAAGAAGGTCGCTTTGGAGCAGGATGGCTGAAAACAGTAGGCCCTCCCGTCCCGCCCACGTTACGGGTCAACGAGTGCGCGGCAGCCTTGCCGCGAATTTAGGTGGTACCACGGAGCACGCTTCGTCCTATACGGACGGCGTGCTTTTTTTAGTTATCAAAAACCGAAAAGGAGATAGAGCCAATGAGCGAACTGCCCAAGACCTACGACCCAAAAGCGGTCGAGGACAAGCTGTACAGCTTCTGGAACGACTCCGGCTTCTTCCATGCCGAGGTCAACCCGGACAAGAAACCTTATACCATCGTTATTCCGCCCCCGAACGTAACCGGTCAGCTGCACATGGGTCATGCGTTCGACGAGACCTTGCAGGACATCCTCATCCGCACCAAGCGCATGCAGGGTTATGAAGCGCTGTGGATGCCCGGCACCGACCATGCGGGCATCGCTACCCAGATCAAGGTAGAGGAGAACCTGCGCAAGGAAGAGGGCTTGACCCGTTATGACCTCGGCCGCGAGAAGTTCCTCGAGCGCGTCTGGGACTGGAAACACCAGTACGGCAACCGCATCATCAGCCAGCTGAAAAAGCTCGGCTCATCCTGCGACTGGGAGCGCGAGCGCTTCACGATGGACGAGGGCTGTTCCAAGGCAGTCCGCGAGGTGTTTGTAAACCTCTATAACAAGGGCCTGATTTACAAGGGCCACCGCATCATCAACTGGTGCCCGCACTGCACGACCGCGCTTTCCGATGCGGAGGTTGAGTACGAGACCCAGCCGGGCAAGCTGTGGCACATCCGCTATCCGCTCGCGGACGGTTCGGGCGAGTTGGTTGTCGCGACCACCCGTCCGGAGACCTTCATGGGCGATACCGGCGTTGCCGTCAACCCGAACGATGAGCGCTACAAGCACCTGATTGGCAAGACCTGCATCCTGCCGATCATGAACCGTGAAATCCCGATTTTCGGCGATGAATACGTCGATATGGAATTCGGTACGGGCTGTGTTAAGGTCACGCCCTGCCACGACCCGAACGACTTCGAGATGGGTCAGCGCCACAACCTCGAGCAGATTCTTGTGTTCAACGAGGATGCAACCGTCAACGAAAACGGCGGCAAGTACGAGGGCATGGATCGCTACGAGTGCCGCAAGGCGGTCATCAAGGATCTCGAAGAGGGTGGCTACCTCGTTAAGATTGAGGATCATGAGCACAACGTCGGCACCTGCTACCGTTGCGGCACGACGGTTGAGCCGATGACCTCGGCGCAGTGGTTTGTCAAGATGGCGCCGCTCGCGAAGCCCGCGATGGACGTTGTCACCGAGGGCAAGACCAAGTTTGTGCCCGACCGTTTCTCCAAGACTTATCTGCGCTGGATGGAAAATGTCCACGACTGGTGCATTTCGCGTCAGCTGTGGTGGGGCCACCGCATCCCGGCGTTCTATTGCGACGATTGCGGCGAGATGACCGTCTCCAAGGAAGATATCCACGTTTGCCCGAAGTGCGGCTCGAAGAACGTCCGTCAGGAAGAGGACGTGCTGGATACCTGGTTCTCCTCCGCGCTGTGGCCGTTCTCTACGCTCGGCTGGCCGGAAAAGACCAAGGAGCTGGAGTATTTCTACCCGACTTCCACGCTGGTTACCGGCTACGATATCATCTTCTTCTGGGTCGCGCGCATGATTTTCTCGGGCGTCGAGCACATGGGTCAGACGCCGTTTGATACCGTGTATATTCACGGCCTGGTACGCGACGCGCAGGGCCGCAAGATGTCCAAGTCCTTGGGCAATGGCATCGACCCGCTGGAGATCATCGACCAGTACGGCGCGGACGCGCTGCGCTTTACGCTTGCGACCGGCAACAGCCCCGGAAACGACATGCGTTTCTCGGACGAGCGCGTGCAGGCGTCGCGTAACTTCTGCAACAAGATCTGGAATGCATCGCGTTTCATTCAGATGAACCTGACCATCAGCAAGGACAAGGCCGCCCAGCTGCCCGAGACGCTGACGCTCGAGGACAAGTGGATCGTGTCCAAGTTCAACACGCTGGTTGCCGAGGTCACCCGCAACATCGACCAGTACGAGCTGGGTCTGGCGGCTGCCAAGCTCAACGACTTTATCTGGGACAACTTCTGCGACTGGTATATCGAGATCGCCAAGACTCGTTTGCAGGCAGGCGACGAGAATGTGCAGAAGGTGCTGTGCTATGTGCTGTCCGGCGCGATGCAGCTGCTGCACCCGTTCATGCCGTTCATCACCGAGACCATTTGGCAGGCGCTGCCGCACGAAGGCCCGTCGGTCATGGTTTCCAAGTGGCCGGAGTACGACGAAAAGCTGCACTTTGCCGCGGAAGAGGCGCAGATGGAAACGCTGATGGACGCAGTGCGCGCCATCCGCAACCGCCGCAGCGAGATGAACGTCCCGCCGTCCAAGAAGGCCAAGGTGCTCATCCTGACCGAGAAGAAGGACACCTTTGCAGCTGGTGAGGGCTTCTTCCCGAAGCTGGCGTATGCGTCCGGCATTGAGCTGATCGACGCAGTGCCCGCGGACGCAGCGAAGATGGCGTCCGTTGTCACGGGCGACGCGCAGCTGTATATGCCGATGGGCGACCTTATCGACTTTGCTGCCGAGCGCGCGCGTCTCGAAAAGGAGAAGGCCAAGGTCGAGGATGACATCGAGTTCGTCATGAAGAAGCTCAACAACCCGAAGTTTGTCGACAAGGCACCGGAAAAGGTTGTCGCGGTCGAGCGCGAGAAGGCCGAAAAGCTGCGCGAGCACCTCGCAAAGCTGGAGGAATCCATCGCGGCTCTCGGCTGATTGAGTTTCATACAAGTAAAAAGATATGCGCCGCAGGCAAAACCGCCTGCGGCGCGTTTTTTTACGTGTTTCTACGAAACCTAATACGAAACAAAGATTGAAAGATTGTTGAAAATGTCCATTACTTTTTATGCTGTTTTGGTCGGATATTTACATATAAGGGGATCAAACCACAGCAAAGGATGGAGGGACAGACGATGGTGGAGCGGATCGAACGGATACGCGCGCTTTACCGGGCGGCAGGGCAGCAAAGCCAGAACACCGGTATGGATACACGCTACGCTGCGGGACAGACGGAACCGCAGGATAAGGTAACGCTGGATGGCAATTGGCAGGGAACCGATTGGATACGTGCGGTCAATGAGGTACTGGAAAGCCTGCGCGACAGCTTTCCCGGCATCGAGATCGTGACCGGCAGCGCAAAGGATGGGGAAGAACTGAAAAAACTTGCCATCGGACTGGGCGGTGGTAAGCATCTGGTGATCGACCAATCCTTTCTGGATAAAATGGCGCAAGGGCCGGAAGAATTTCAGGAGGGCTGCGATACACTGCTGCGGCTGCTGCGCACGCTGAACGCTACGGATATCTCGGGCGTGTATGTGAATGAGGAGAAGGCGCAGACTTGGACGTATTTTGAGAAATCTCCGGCAGCCGAACAGATGGAAAAAGCAAAGCAGCTGCTGCACTGGTTTGCGGAGATGAATAAGCCAAAGGAGCAGAAAAAGACAATCATCGTTACCAATCCGCGCAACTATTCGACCAAAGGGAAATACCACCGTTTGGCGCGTGCGGCGAGCGTGGGTCAGGTCAACATGCTCATTTCGGATATCAACAGTGCCATCAACAATTTGCAAGGCGAGGCCATGACCTCGGGCGAGAACGCCGCCAAAGCACGGCGTGCCATTCGGTCACTGCGCACGCTTCTGCAGCGGGCGACGCGCAAAATCAGCCGTCTGCAAGCCGAGCAGCTGCTCAGTGCGAAGAAAAAACGTGCCGAGCGCGAGCAAAAGCAGGAAGAGGCCAATCGGCTGCGCCGCGCGCAGAAGGAGCAGCGCTCCAAGCGAATGCGGGCGGATGTGACAACGGCCAACGGCGGTATTGTACAGACGCCAACGCAGCACAAGCGCGGAAAGCATCCCGGTTATGACCAATTTGCGGCAGCAGCGGTACCTGCCTGTCCGCTGCCCTCGGTTTCCGCGGGAGATATGGGCGGCGCAGGGGACGCGGCGGGCGGTACGGTCGAACTGGGGCCGGAGATCGCGCTGTGAAAAAGCGCAAGCAGAGAAAAGGGGAAACGATGGTTTCTCCTTTTTCTTTTTGGCAGAGCATGGTATAATGATGCATATCGTTTTTCAGGAAAGGGTTTATTATGGATACCGCAATTCCAAAAACTGCTGTTGATTATATTCATTCGCTCGGGCGTTTTTCCGGCAAGCCCGGCCTGCACCGCATTCGTGCCTTGTGCGCGGCGCTGGGTGATCCGCAGGACGGGCTGAAATTCGTGCATTTGGCGGGCACGAACGGCAAAGGCTCGACCGCGTGCATGTTGGATTCCGTGCTGCGTGCGGCAGGATATCATGTTGGGCTGTACACCTCGCCTTACCTCGTGCAGTTCCATGAGCGTATCCGTGTGGATGGCACCATGATTTCGGACGCAGATCTGACGCGCTTGTCCGCGCGCGTGGAGCAGGCGTGCAAGGAGTTGACACTGCCCGAGGGTGAGCAGATCGGGGAGTTTGAGTTCACTACTGCGCTGGGATTTTTGTATTTTGCCGAGCAGCGGTGCGATATTGTCGTGCTGGAAACCGGTCTGGGCGGCCGGTGTGACGCGACCAATGTCATTCGTGCAGCCGAAGCGTGTGTGATTACTCCGATTTCGCGCGACCATATGGCCGTACTCGGTGACACGGTTGCCAAAATCGCGGCGGAAAAGGCAGCGATCATCAAGCCTGCCTGCGCGGTGGTCTGTGCAGACGGACAGCCGGACGAGACGCTGCCGGTCATCCGGCGCGCGTGTGACGCGGCGGGTGCGGTCTGGTATGACGGCATGCAGGACATGCAGCTGCTGCGGTGCGATATCATGGGTTCGGCGTTTGTGCGCGGGGGACAGGGCTACACCATTCCGATGCCCGGCCGCCACCAGCTGCAAAACGCGCAGACCGCGCTGCGCACGCTTGCCGCGCTGCGGGAGCGCGGCTGGAACATCCCGCAGGAAGCCGAGGTGCGTGGGCTGGCGCGGGCGCGTATGCCGGGACGGCTCGAGCGTATGTCTGACCAGCCGCTGGTACTGCTCGATGGGGCGCACAATGCCGCCGGTGTGGCGGCACTGACCCGAACGGTGGACGAAATGCTCAAAATGCGCCGCCTGCTGGTTGTGATGGGGATGGTAAAGGACAAGGAATACGCGGAATGCATCTATGAAATGGCGCGCCGCGCGGACGTGTTCTTTGCCTGCTCGCCTGAGGCGGATGCGCGCGCTCTGCCCGCACAGACAGCCGCCGCCATTGCCGAGCAGCACTGCGCCGAGGTGTACGATTGCCACACGGTGGAGCGCGCGCTGGGGCAGGCGCTGGAAAAGGCCGCGCCGCGCGATTGCGTGCTGGTCTGCGGGTCGTTGTATTTGATCGGCGAGGCGGAAAAAATCCTGCGCACACGACAGAAAACGGCAGAATAAATAGGTAAAAAATGGTAAAGTAAGGCTTGTACCGGAAAGGTACAAGCCTTTTTTGTTTGTCAGAAAAAATGAGGTGAAAACAGATATGCTGCATATCACACAGGCGGAGAGCGACGGCGTGCTGACGGTTTCGCTGTCGGGCGAGCTGGATCACCACGCCGCGCGCGAAGCCATTGAGCAAAGCGAGGATTTGATGGCGCTCTACCCCTGCGAAAAGCTGGTTTTAAATTTGGGTGGGCTGACGTTTATGGACAGCTCGGGTCTTGCGGTCGTGCTGCACCTGCACCGCACCTGTGCGCGCAGCGGCTGCGATTTTGTGGTGCGCGGCACGCCGCAGCAGCCCATGCGTGTGTTCGAGGCGGCGGGGTTGCCGCAAGTCATGATTTTCGAGAGGGGGGAGTAAGTTGCGCGCGGTCATCAACAAAATGAGCCTGAAATTTGAAAGTCGGTCGGTCAATGAGGCGTTCGCGCGGCAGGCGGTCGGTGCGTTCGTGGCGCAGCTCGATCCAACGATGGAGGAGCTGGGCGACATCAAAACCATCGTGTCCGAGGCGGTTACGAATGCGATCGTGCATGGTTATGCGGATAAAACCGGGTTTATCACGGTCACGGTGCGGCTGCTGGAGGGGCGTATTCTGGAAATCAAGGTCAAGGATACCGGACGCGGCATTGAGAACGTCGAGCAGGCGCGCCAGCCCATGTTCACCACCGGGGATGACGCCCGCAGCGGTATGGGCTTTACCATTATGGAATCGTTCACGGACAAGCTGCGCGTGCGCTCCACGCCCGGTAAGGGAACGATGGTGACCATGATCAAGCTGTTACGGGAGCGCAGCGCGTGACCGGTACGATGCGCGGTCTGCTCGAGCGGGCGGCAGCGGGCGACCGCGACGCGGAAGCGCAGTTGATCGAGGAAAACAGTGGGCTGATCTGGTCGATTGCACGGCGATATTACGGGCGTGGCGTGGAGCCGGACGACCTGTATCAGCTGGCCTGCGTGGGCTTTATCAAGGCGGTGCGTGGCTTTGATGCGGCGCTCGGCAACGAATTTTCTACTTATGCGGTTCCCAAAATCGCGGGTGAGATCCGGCGCTTTTTGCGGGACGATGGCGCGGTCAAGGTTGGACGCGCGGTGAAGGAGCGTTCGGTGCGCGTACGGCGCATTCAGGCGGAATTGGAGGGGCGAACCGGCCGCTCCCCAACGGTGACCGAGGTCGCGGCGGCAGCCGGGCTGACGGTGGAAGAGGTCGCTGCCTGCGAGCAGGCGGACGTGACGGTGGACTCGTTCGAGCGTGAGCTGTCCGGCGGCGGGCGGCTGGGCGATCTGGTGGGCGACGAGGGCATGGAGGAGCGCACCTGCCTGTATTTGTCTCTGGGCGAGGCGATGCGGGCACTGCCCGAGCGTGAGCAGCAGGTGCTTGCACTGCGGTTTTCACGTGATCTGACCCAGCAGCAGGTGTCCAAAATCATTGGGGTCTCACAGGTACAGGTCTCGCGCATCGAAAAGCGCGCGATCGCAGCACTCAGGAAAAAACTGATGGAATAAGCGGGCTGTCCGTTCGGAGCAGCCCGCTTTTGCATGTGCAGATTGACATTGACAGGCCGCGTGCGCTGGGTTAAACTGAAAGCAGATACCGGAAAGGGGTGGAAACGATGCCGAAAACAGTACGGAAATCGGTGGTTGGCTGGGCGGTTGGTCTGGCTGTGGTTTGGGTGATGATCGTGCTTGCCATCTCGCTTTCCCCTACGATGCAAGGCAGCGTCCCATATTTTGGAGGCTTCGGTAGCCGCACGATGTGGCTGGCTGCGGCGCTCGCTGCGGTGCTCTATCTGCTACCTGCGGTGCTGTATGGCGTGGGACAGCATTGGGCAAAGTATCTGCTCGCGGTTATCAACGGCGCGGTATTGGTGGTTACGCTGGGGCTTCTGGGCCTGATGGCGGTGATGCTGCTGTTTCAGCTTGGCGGCGAGGGCTGGTATGTCATGCGGCGTGACCTGTGGTTTTCTGCTGTGGTTGTACTGGATATTGCAGCACTGATTTTGGGTTTTCTGTGGTTCCGCGCGGCATTTCCGGTGCGTGGGTCGGATAAAGTGTGAGAAAAGAACTGGAAAAGGCGGCTGCCAACCGGCAGCCGCCTTTCTTCTGGCGTCTTTTAGATTTTCTGCATGAAATTTGCCGCCGCCTTGGCCATGAGCCGCTTGGTGCCCTTCTGGTCGAAGGCGATTTCGAGCAGCGCATCGTTGCCCATCGGTTTGACCGAGACGATCATGCCGTCGCCAAACGCTTTGTGATGCACACGGCAGCCCGCCGGAAAGTCGGGCAGCGGCGCGCCCGCGGCCTTGGGAACAGCGGCAACCGAGGACGCAGCCGAGAACGAACGCGCGCGGGTAATTTGCGCACGGGGCAGATCGGGGTCGGGCTGGGTGGCGGAACCGAACATACGGCTTTCGACGATGTTGCTGTCCAGCAGGTCGCGCGGCATTTCGTCAATGAAACGTGAGGGATGCGCGTACTGCGTGCGGCCGTACAGCAAACGGCGCTCGGCGCAGGTGAGATAAAGCTGCTCCCGCGCGCGTGTGACCGCAACATAACACAGCCGACGCTCCTCCTCCATATCTTCGTCGCGTTCCATCGCACGGAAGCCGGGGAACAGGCCGTCCTCCATGCCGGCGAGGAACACGACTGGAAATTCCAGACCCTTGGCCGAGTGCATGGTCATCATCAGCACCGCGTCCTCGTCCTCTTCGGTTTGGTCGGCGTCGGTGTAGAGAGCCATATCCTCGAGGAAGCCGCCTAGCGTGGGTGTTTCGTTCTTTTCCTCATAGTCAACGAGGTAGGATTTGAGCTCTTCGATATGCTCGATGCGTCCTTGCTCCTCCGCACCGCCCTTTTCCATAAGCGCGCGCAGATAGCCGCTTTGATTGAGCAGTTCATCATATAGCTCGGAGAGCGAGAGAAATTCGCGCTGCTGGCGCAAGTTCTCCATCATCGTGCCGAACTTCTCCATGGCTGCTGCGCTGCGCGAGAGCGGCGCAAACTGCGAAGCGTTTCGCACCACATCATACAGCAGCATGCCGTTTTCCAGCGCGATCTGCGACGCGGTTTCCACCGATTTGTCTCCGATCTTGCGCGCAGGAACATTGATGATACGGCGCAGACGCAGCTCGTCCGCCGGGTTTTCCAGCACCCACAGATAGGCGAACATATCGCGCACCTCGGCGCGCGAGAAGAAGTCGCGGCCTTTATAGACGCGATAGGGGATGCCCGCGCGGATGAACGCGGCGGCGATGTTATCCGAAAGGACGTTGTTGCGGTACAGGATGGCAAAATCACTCCACCGGCGGCCGGATTCCACGCCCTCACGGATGGTGTCCGCAATGTAGGCGGCTTCGCCCTCCTGACTGTCCGAGCGGTGCAGATGGATTTTCGAGCCGCCCGCCTGATCGGTCCAAAGTTCCTTGCCCTTGCGGCCGACGTTGTTGCGGATGACCTCGTTGGCGGCGCTCAAGATGTTGCCGGTGGAACGGTAATTTTGTTCCAGACGGATGGTTTTAGCGTTTTTGAACTGCTTTTCGAATTCCAGAATGTTGGCGATCGTTGCACCGCGGAATTTGTAGATACTCTGGTCATCATCACCGACCACGCAGATGTTCTGATAGTGTCCCGCGAGCAGGCTGGTCAGCACATACTGGGCATAGTTGGTATCCTGATATTCGTCCACCAGAACATAGCGGAACTGCCGCTGGTACAATTCCAGTACATCCGGATTGCTTTGCAGCAGCAGAACGGTTTTCATGATGATGTCGTCAAAGTCGAGCGCGCACGCCTTGCGCATCTCCTTTTCGTACAGCTTGTAGACATCCGCCACCTTTTCGCGGAAGTAGTCGCCTGCGGCGTCCGCGGCAAACTGCTTTGGCGTCATCAGCTTGTCCTTGGCGCGGCTAATCATACTGATAACCGTGCGCGGGTCAAAGGCTTTCGGGTCGAGGTTTAACTGCTTGAGCAAGTTCGTGACTACACGCTTTTTGTCGTCCTCGTCGTAGATGGTGAACGGACTGTCAAAGCCGAGCAGCTCGTTATAGCGCCGCAAAATGCGCAGACAGGCAGTGTGGAAGGTATAGGCCCAAACGTCGCTTGCGGCCTGTTCGTCAGGCAGCGCCGCCAGCAGACGGTCGCGCAGCTCGCGCGCGGCTTTGTTGGTAAAGGTGATGGCGATGACCTGCCACGGGCGCGCGGCATCGACCGTGCACAGCCTTTCAGCGCGGGTGCGGTTTTCCGGCTTGGGGGCGGTCAGGTATTCGGTGAGGAACAGCAAGTCCTCCTCGGTCGCGCCCTCGGGGGCGAATTCGCTCGTCAAACCTTGTCCAAAGCGAAGGATATTGACGATGCGGTTGATGAGCACGGTAGTTTTGCCGCTGCCTGCACCCGCAAGGATGAGCAGCGGGCCTTCGGTGGTGAACACCGCTTCGCGCTGGCGGTCGTTTAAGTGCGCAAAGGATTGTTCGATGATCGCGCGCCGTACGGCGGCATATTTTATGTCAAATTTGGTCGGTTCCATGGGGTTCCTCGTTTCATTTTGAAGATACGAAACCAGTATAGCATAAACCAAGAAAGAAAACAAATGTTCCTGTGTTTCGCGCGCATAAAAAAGCCGCCCGGTGGGGCGGCTTTTTTCAGGCAAGACCGACGAGTATGCATGCACCGTGCACGGCAAGGCAGAGCGCGAGGCCGAACGCGGTCGGCAGCGCGACGGCGGCAAGCGTCCAGCGCACGCTGTGCGTTTCCTTCCAGATGGTCAGGCAGGTGGTCGAGCAGGGCCAGTGCGCAACGGTGAATACCAGCGTGCACAACGCAGTGCAGACCGTCCAGCCATTTGCCACAAGCAGCGTGCGGAAGGCAGCAAAATCGGAAACATCTGCGATCGTGCCGGTGGCAAGATAGCCCATGACGATCAGCGGCATCACCAGCTCGTTTGCCGGAAAGGCAAGGACGAAAGCGAGCAGGATCACGCCGTCCAGTCCGAACAGGCGACCCGCAGGGTCGAGAAAGGCAGTCAGGTGGGAGAACACCGATATGCCCCCAATGTCAAGATTGGCCAGCAGCCAGATCAGCGCGCCCGCAGGTGCAGCTACCGCTGCCGCGCGGCCGAGCACAAACAGCGTCCGGTCGAGTACGCTGCGCACGATGACTTGCCCTAGTTGCGGAGCGCGGTAAGGCGGCAGTTCGAGCGTAAACGAGGATGGCACGCCTTTCAGCACGGTC
>NZ_CALWJK010000054.1 GCF_944380975.1 uncultured Agathobaculum sp.
AAAATTTTTGATACAATATGTAAAGCGACGGATGAGCGTCAGTCGGAGGCTCGTCTGCTTGCCGGTGCGTCGGATCAAATGATTGTGATCGGCGACAAGAAAAGTTCCAACACAAAACGGCTGTATGAAATCAGCCGGTCGCTGTGCAAAAATGTGCTTTATATCGAGGACGCCGCGGAGCTTACGACGCAGGAGCTCTGCCGGGATGGGCGCGTCGGGATCACAGCAGGGGCATCGACACCGGCATGGATAATTAAGGAGGTCAGTAACATGATGAGCGAAGAAACGAAAATCGAAAATGGCGAGGACTTTGCCGCAATGCTCGAAGAGTCCTTCAAGACTTTAAATACAGGAGAGAAAGTCACCGGTACCGTTGTCGCAGTGTCCACGACCGACGTACAGGTCGACCTTGGCGTGAAGCACACTGCGTATATTCCGGTAAGCGAGCTGTCGGATGATCCGAACTACGACGTAGCTGCCAACATCCATCCGGGCGATGAGATCGAGGCGGTTGTTGTTCGCGTAAACGACGGCGAGGGTACGGTTACCCTGTCCAAGAAGCGCGTTGACCAGCTTAAGGGCTGGGAGACCATCGAGAAGGCGCATGAGGATCATGCGGTTGTTGAAGGCACCATCGTGGAAGAGAACCGCGGCGGCGTTGTTGCAACTGCATTTGGCGTGCGCGTATTCATCCCGGCTAGCCAGACCGGCGTGCCGAAGGATCAGCCGATGAGCCAGCTGGTTAAGACCAAGCAGTCCTTCTATATCACCGAGATCAACCGTCAGCGCAAGCGCGTGGTTGGCTCCATCCGCCAGATCCAGCAGGAGGCTCGCAAGGCTGCTGCTGAGCAGATCTGGAGCACCATCGAGGTTGGCAACGAGTACGAGGGCACGGTAAAGAGCCTGACCTCTTACGGCGCGTTTGTTGACATCGGCGGTGTGGACGGTATGGTTCACATTTCCGAGCTGTCTTGGGGCCGCATCAAGCACCCGTCCGAGGTTGTCAATGTTGGCGACAAGGTCAAGGTGTTCGTCATCGGTCTGGACAAGGAAAACAAGAAGATCTCCCTCGGCTACAAGCGCGAGGAGGACAATCCGTGGAACGTATTCAAGTCCAAGTACGGCGTGGGCGACGTAGCGGAGGTCAAGATCCTCAAGTTCATGCCCTTCGGCGCATTTGCTGAGATCGTTCCTGGCGTGGACGGCCTGATCCATATTTCCCAGATTGCGGATCACCGCATCGCGAAGCCCGAGGATGTCCTCGAGGTTGGCCAGCAGGTTGAGGCCAAGATCATCGACATCAACGATGAGAAGAAGAAGGTTTCCCTGTCTATCCGTGCGCTGCTCGTTGCGGACGACGAGTACGACGAGGAGTAATTCCGAAGCTGCAAAGAAGCACCCCGAACGGGTGCTTCTTTTTTGCATTTGCGGCGCGTATACTGTCCCCGGAGGGGGCGGAAGTTATGCGGCGGCGCAGATATCGCGGAAAGAGAAAAGGTATATGGCTGTTTGCGCTGCTGGTAGTGCTTGCGGCCGCCGGCATCCTTGTGACCATGCGGATGCGTCAGATTTTCATGGAATACGCCACCAACGTTTGTGAGGATAGCGCGATTCAGGAAATCAACAATCTGATGCAGGAGGAGGTCTTTTCCGACCCGGAGACTTATGAAAATATGGTGATTCTGGAGCGGGACAGCGAAAACCACGTTACGGCGCTGCGCACGGATGTCATTGCCATCGGACGGATCAAGGCGCAGCTGGTCAACGGGCTGTTTGAACGGCTGAGCGATTTGGAGCAGACCACAGTCGAGGTGCCGCTCGGCACGGTATTTGCCCCGAACTATTTTACCGGCATGGGGCCGTCGGTGGATATTGGCATGGCGGGTCTGACTCAGATGGAGGCCGAGTTTGTCAGCGCTTTTTCCGCGGCGGGCATTAACCAGACGCGGCATAACATCATCATAGAAATCCATGCGGGCTTTCGCATTTTGACACCGTTGGGAGGCGAGGATCGTGAGATTGTTACCAGTTATCCGGTGACCGACACGGTGATTGTTGGCACGGTGCCCGAACGGTATACCTATATTGACGATCTGGGCTCCGGTCTGCTCGGTGAGATCAGCGATTATGATAATTCGTCGGAAAACGGAAAATAATACTTCCGAATGGGTCGAAAATTTGGTATACTATATTCTGTATTGGAATATGAAGGGGTGCTTGCATGGATGCCCTTGGGCAGATCACCGCATTGCGTGAAAAGCTGCGGTATCACAACGAAAAATATTATAACGAAGATGCACCGGAAATTTCGGATTACGAATATGATATGATGCAGCGTGAGCTGCGCGCTTTGGAGGCTGCGCATCCGGAATACGCGGATGCGGACTCTCCGACGCAGCGCGTCGGCGGCACGGCATCTGGGCGGTTCGCCAAGGTCACGCATGCCTATCCACTCGAGAGCTTACAGGATGTTTTTTCCTTTGACGAGCTTTCCGAGTTTTATGGCCGCGTCGAAGGCGCGGTCGGGCAGGCGGAATATGTGGTCGAGTATAAGATCGACGGACTTTCGGTTGCGCTGGAATATATTGACGGCGTATTCGTGCGCGGTGCGACGCGCGGCGACGGGCAGGTTGGCGAGGACGTGACCGCCAACCTCAAGACGATAAAGGATATTCCGCAAAAACTGGAAAACGCGCCGCCGCATTTGATCGTGCGCGGCGAAGTGTATATGAAAAAATCGGTGTTCGACGCGCTCAATGCCGAATTGGAACTGCACGAAAAGCCGTTGCTCGCCAATCCGCGCAACGCGGCGGCCGGCTCGCTGCGGCAGAAGGACAGTAAGATCACCAAGCAGCGCAAGCTGTCCATTTTCTGCTTCAATATCCAGAATGCGGACGAGCTGCCGCTGGACAGCCACACGGCTTCGCTCGACTTGCTGAAATCACTCGGCTTTCCGGTCAGTCCGCGTTATCCGGTTTATACCGATCCGGCGGACGTGCAGCGCGAAATCGAGAATATGGGTGAGACGCGCGGCGAACTGGATTTTGATATCGACGGCGCAGTTATCAAGGTCAACTCGTTTGCACAGCGGCAGGCACTCGGCTCGACGGCCAAGTTCCCGCGCTGGGCGGCGGCGTACAAATACCCGCCCGAGGTCAAGCAGACGCTGCTCAAGGATATCATCATTTCGGTCGGGCGTACGGGCGTTTTAACGCCCAATGCCGTGCTTGAGCCGGTGCGGCTCGCGGGTACGACCGTGTCGCGCGCGACGCTGCACAACCGCGACTTCATCCGGCAGCTGGATGTGCGGGTGGGGGATACGGTTTCGGTGCGCAAGGCGGGCGAGATCATCCCGGAGATCATCGGGGTGGCGCTGGACAAGCGTCCTGCGGACGCGCAGCCGTATGAAATGCCGAAGTTCTGTCCGGTGTGCGGCGCGCCGGTTTACGACGATGAGGAAGAAGCTGCCATTCGCTGCACGGGTGCGGCGTGTCCCGCGCAGCTGCTGCGCAATCTGATGCACTTTGCCTCGCGCGACGCAATGGACATTGACGGCTGCGGCGAAGGCAATCTGCAAAAGCTGATTGACGCGGGGCTGGTGAAATCCGCTGCCGATTTATACAATCTAACAGTGGAACAGCTATTACCGCTCGGTAAAAAGGTGGACACCTGGGCGAACAATCTGCTGCGCGGCATCGAGGCGAGCAAAACGCGTGACCTGTCGCGGCTGCTGTTTGCGTTCGGTATTCGGCACGTTGGCCAGAAGGCAGGCAAGATATTGTCGAACCATTTCGGCAGTTTGGATGCGTTGCTCGCGGCGTCGGTCGAGGAAATGACCGAAATCCGCGATATCGGCCAGACGACTGCGGAAAGTATCGCGGCGTGGCGCGAACTCGACCAGTCGAAAGAACTCATCGAAAAGCTGCGTGCGGCGGGCGTCAACTTCATCGGAGAAAAGACGGCCAAGAGCGATCTGCTTGCGGGCAAGACGATCGTTGCCACCGGCAGCCTGACGCTTTATACCCGTAAAGAGATCAACGACCTCATTGAGTTGCTCGGCGGCAAGGCGGCCGGGTCTGTTTCCAAGAAAACAAGCTATGTGGTGGCCGGAGAAAACGCAGGCAGTAAGCTGCAAAAGGCAGCGGAGCTTGGCATCCCGGTCTTAACAGAGGAAGAATTCAAAAATATGATACAGCAGGAGGAACTTTGACATGGCAATTTCCAGAAAAGAAATTGAGCACATCGCATCCCTTGCGCGTCTGGACTCGACGGGCGGTATTTTCGACCGTCTCGCGGACGACATGCAGGGCATCGTCGGCATGGTGGACAAGCTGGCGGAGCTGGACCTTGGCGACATCACGGATGTCATCAACACCGAGCGCAAGAATGCGTTCCATGAGGACGTGGTCGTGCAGGAATACACGCCCGATCAGCTCATCGAGCCGAACGCGCCGGACTTTCAGGCGGGCGGCGTAGCCGTGCCGCGCGTGGTAGAATAAGGGGGACGGAAAACAATGGCACTTTATGAGAAAACAGCGGCCGAGCTTTCCAAAATGCTCGCCGATAAGGAAATTTCCGCGGTAGAGCTTGCGCAGGATGTTTTCGCCCGCACGAAAGCGGTCGAGCACAAAGTGCAGGGCTATGTGACGGTCGCGGAGGAGTCCGCGCTCGCGCAGGCGGCTGAAGTGGACAAGAAGCGCGCCGCGGGCGAAGAACTGTCCGCGCTGGCGGGCATCCCGGTTGCCGTCAAGGACAACATCTGCACCAAGGGTACGCTGACCACCTGTGCATCCAAGATGCTGTATAACTTCAAGCCGCCGTACAATGCGACGGTGGTCGAGAAGCTTGCCGCAAACGATGTGGTTATGACCGGCAAGGCCAACATGGACGAATTTGCAATGGGTTCGTCCTGCGAAAACTCGGCGGCGCACCCGACCCATAACCCGCACGGCTTGAACCGTGTACCGGGTGGCTCGTCCGGCGGTTCGGCAGCGGTCGTTGCGGCGGGCGAGGTTCCGCTGTCGCTCGGCTCGGATACCGGTGGTTCGATCCGTCAGCCGGCATCCTTCTGCGGTGTGGTCGGCCTCAAGCCGACCTATGGCGCGGTATCCCGTTATGGCCTCATTGCATTTGCATCCTCGCTCGACCAGATCGGCCCGTTCGGCCGCTCGGTAGAGGACGTGGCGATGCTGCTCGATGCGATCACGGGTCACGACCCGATGCATGACTCGACCTCGGTTAAGACCCCGTTTGAAGGTTCGACCCGTGCAAACCTGAATGCGGATATCAAGGGCATGAAGATTGGTCTGCCCAAGGAATATTTCGGCGCAGGTATTTCGGACGCGGTGCGCGAGAGCGTGCTCGCTGCTGCCGAAACTTATAAGAACCTCGGCGCAGAGGTGTTTGAGATTTCGCTGCCGCTGGTTGAATACGCGTTGCCGGTGTACTACATCCTGTCGTCTGCTGAGGCGTCCTCCAATCTGGCGCGCTTTGACGGCGTCAAGTACGGCTATCGTACCCCGAACGCGGGCGATGATCTGATTGCGCTCTACACCAAGAGCCGCTCCGAGGGATTCGGCGCGGAGGTACAGCGCCGCATCATGCTGGGCACCTATGTGCTGTCTTCCGGCTACTATGACGCATATTACAAGAAGGCGCGCGCGGCGCAGCGCAAGATTCGCGAGGAGTTTGCCAATGCGTTTGAGAAGTGCGACGTTATTCTGACGCCGGTTGCGCCCACCACGGCTTATGAAATGGGCTCCAAGACCACCAATCCGCTGGAGATGTATGCGGGCGATATCTGCACGGTGTCGGTCAACATCGCTGGCCTGCCGGGTCTGGTGCAGCCTTGCGGCTTTGACGCGGACAAGATGCCGATCGGCATGCAGCTCATCGGGCCGCGCTTTGGTGAGCAGAAGCTGCTGGACGCTGGCCTAGCATTTGAGCAGGCATCCGGCCTCAAGAACATCATCGCGGCACTGTAAGGGAGGAAACGACAAATGAAATATCAAGCTGTCATCGGCCTTGAGGTGCATGCGGAGCTGTCCACCAAGAGCAAGATCTACTGCTCGTGCTCGACTTCGTTCGGCGCACCGATCAATACACACACCTGCCCGGTCTGCACCGGTATGCCGGGCGCGCTGCCTGTGCTCAACAAGCAGGTGGTACACTATGCGGCCAAGATGGGCAAGGCGACCGGCTGCACGGTCAACCAGCTCTGCAAGGCCGACCGCAAGAACTATTTTTATCCCGACCTGCCCAAGGCATACCAGATTTCGCAGTTCGATGTGCCGATTTGCGAAAACGGCGAGGTGTTCTTCTACGTTGACGGCGAGAAGAAGTCCTGCCGTCTCGAGCGCATCCACTTCGAGGAGGACGCGGGCAAGCTGCTGCACGATGAGATCGACGGCACGGTTGTCGACTTCAACCGCTGTGGTGTGCCGCTGATCGAGATGGTCACCAAGCCCGACCTGCATTCCTCGGCGGAAGCCAAGGAATTCCTCGAGATGATCAAAACCACGCTGTCCTACCTCGACATCTGCGACTGCAAGATGGAGGAAGGCTCGATTCGCTGCGACGTGAACGTCTCCATCCGTCCGGAAGGCTCGGATGAGTTGGGCACGCGCGTGGAGATGAAGAACATCAACACGTTCTCGGGCGCGGTGCGCGCGATCGACTATGAGGTCGCCCGCCAGATCGAGGTCGTTGAGAATGGCGGCGAGATTCAGCAGGAGACCCGCCGTTGGGATGATGTGAAGCTGAAGAATACGGTCATGCGCACCAAGGAGGACGCGCAGGACTACCGTTATTTCCCCGATCCGGACCTGATCGCGGTCGAGATTTCGGACGAGTGGATGCAGCAGATCGAAAGCGAGATTCCCGAGCTGCCGATCTCGCGCTATGAGCGCTATCTGAACGAGTACGGCATGACGGCAATGGAAGCGCGCCTGATTTCGGATAGCTTTGCGAAGGCTGAATTGCTCGACGCGGCAGCAAAGCAGGTCAAGCCCAAGGCAGCGGCAAACTGGATTCTGTCCGATATCTCCAAGTACCTGAACGACAAGGGCGTAGAACTGCCGGACACCAAGCTGACCGCAGACAAGTTGGTCGATCTGGTCAAGCTGATCGAGGCAGGCACAATCTCGGGTGCGGCAGGCAAGAAGGTTCTGCCGAGCATGTTCGAGACCGACGAAACGGTTGAAGCGATCGTGGAGCGCATGGGCCTCAAGCAGGTGTCCGACGAGGGCGCGATCCTCGCCATCGTGCAGGATGTGATCGCGAAGAACGAAAAGGCAGTTGCGGACTTCAAGGCAGGCAAGAATGTCACCGGTTTCCTCGTAGGTCAGTGCATGAAGGCCTCCAAGGGTCAGGGCAACCCGCAGATCATCAATAAGCTGATCGCGCAGGAGCTGGCTAAGCTGTAAGCGGTTTTCGATTGGGTCACGTGACAAGCGGAGGTGCTTGCTGTGAAAAAATTAGGTTGGATAGGGATTGTTCTCGTTTTCGTTCTTTCATTGGCTGCCTGCGGTTCACAAGAGCCACAGGAAATGGTTTCGGAAGCACTTGGGGTGGATGCTTCTACCGGCAGCACAATGTTCAGTATGGATACGCATAGCGACAACGGCGACGGTACTTCCTGCGTTGTGCTGCATTTTGACGGTAACGAGATGATAAAACAAATCAAAGCGGATGCCAATTGGCAGCCGTTTCCGTTGGATGAAACCGTAAAGACGCTGGTCTATGGGGTATCGGACGAAACCGGTAGTATCGGCCCGTTTTTGACGGATGAGGATGGCGAAACGCTGGTGCCTGAGATCGAGAATGGATATTATCGTTTGATTGACCGGCATACAGAGCAGGATACGGCAACCGGTGCAGATATTTTGAACAGGGGCTCTTTCAATTTTATTGTGGGGCTTTATGATACTGACACCAATACGCTGTATTGCTGCGAACTGGACACCTGATAGGGAACACACAAAAAAGGATGCTGCATTTGCAGCATCCTTTTTTGTGTGTCTTAATCAAAATAGAACAACTCTTCAAATTTTTTGTCCAGTGCAATACACAGAATGAGCGCAAGCTTTGCGGTCGGGTTGAACTGACCGGTTTCAATGGAACTGATCGTGTTGCGTGACACGCCGACCAGCTCTGCCAGCTGCGCTTGTGATAGATTTTTTTCGCTGCGTGCTTCTTTCAAGCGGTTATGCAGAATCAGTTTGTCGTTCATTGCTCACCCCACCACGCGCATTACATAGGTGATGAGGTTAGCAATGGCAAGAAAACCGCCTGCAATGGTAGTAACTAGCAGAGATTTTTCTTTGCTGAACCGATAGCGGGGGTAGGCTTCGGCCGCAACATATGTCCAAAAGACTGCGGCCAGCGCGTCGTTTGACCGATTGGTACACATGTTGAAAATGAAGAGAAAAATCAGAACGATGATGAATGCGATAATGCCGATTTGTCTGCCCTGATCTTCTGCATTCTTTTTGCCTTCATCCGTGTTTTCACTGCGGCTTTTCGCCAGAATTTCTTCTTTGTTCATAAAGCACCTCTTTGTCTCTATCTACCGTTGTGCCAAGTGTTCTTGGCGTATTTAGTATAACATGACAAGTGAACTTGTCAAGAGAGGTTGCAAAGTTTTCTTGACAAAATGTGTGTTAGAATAAAAGTGGACACAAAATCAGCCCATCACGACGGGTGGTGTATTGTTTCCGGAAGCGGAAACGGGTATAATAGAATCTACAGGCGAGTAACTGCTCGTTTCCAAATCAAAAAAGGAGGAATGTTCCTTGCAGATAGAGAAAACCCTGCATACGCTGTGCGCGCTGCCAGCGGTGAGCGGGTTTGAAGAACAGGCAGCGCAGGCGGTTGCCTCGCTGCTGCGGCCGCTGTGCGATACCGTTGAGGTTGACCACAACGGCAACGTGCTGGGCTACAAGAGCTGCGGTCGTAAGCACGCCAAAACCGTGCTGCTGGACGCGCACCTTGACCAGATCGGCTTTGTTGTTACTGAGGTGCTGGACGGCGGCTTTTTGCGCTTTGCGCCGGTCGGCGGCGTTGACCCGCGTATGCTGCTCGCCACCGAAGTAACCATTCTTGCGGACGAGCCGCTGTATGGTGTGGTCAGCTGTATGCCGCCACACCTGCTGAAAGCAGGCGAACAGGACAAAGCAGTGCCGGTCGACCAAATGTTAATCGACACAGGACTGGAAAACGCAAAGGAAAAAGTTCGTATCGGTACGCCGATCGTGTTTGCGCAGCAGCCGGTGAAGCTGCTGGGCGGGCAGATTTGCAGCAAATGTCTGGACGATCGCGCAGGCGTGGCCGCGATTCTGCTTGCGTTGGAAAAAATGAAAAAGCATAAAAAACGCCGCTGCAATATCGCGGTGCTTATCAGTGCGCAGGAAGAGGTCACCGGTCTCGGCGCACAGACCGGCGCGTTTGCGGTGCAGCCGGAATATGCGATTGCGGTGGATGTGACACACGGTAAAACACCGGACGGCCCGTCAGACGGCGTGTTCGAGCTGGGCAGCGGTCCGGCTATCGGCGTAGGGCCGAACCTGCATCGTGGACTGACCAAACGGCTCATCAAAACCGCGAAAGCAAACGATATCGACTATTCACTTGAGGTGATGGAGGGCAACACGGGCACAAATGCGTGGACGATGCAGATCGTGGCGCACGGCATTGCGACCGCACTTCTGTCTATCCCGGAGAAATATATGCACACACCGGTCGAGGTAGTCAAAACGTCCGATGTGGAGGACGTGGCGGAGCTGATCTATCGCTTCCTGTGCGACCTTGACGGGGAGGTGGAAGCATGACCGAACTGCTGAAAACGATGTGCGCGCTGCCCGGGCCGTCGGGCTGTGAGGATGCGGTGCGTGAGTTTGTGCTCAAAAAGGTAAAGCCTTTTGCCGATGAAATCCGAATGGACGCCATCGGCAATGTGATGGTGTTCCGAAAAGGGTGTAAAACGCTCGAGCGCCCGGTTGTCGTGTGTGCGCATATGGACGAGGTTGGCGTGATTGTCAAAAAGATTACTGAGGATGGCATGCTCAAATTCGGTTTTGTCGGCGGGGTTGATCCGCGCGTCGTGATTGGCAAGGGCGTGCGCTTTGGCGAGACGTGCGGCGTCATTGGTATCAAGGCAGTGCATCTGACGACCGCAGCCGAGCGGCGCACCATGCCCAAAACCAAGGATTTGTATATTGACATCGGCGCGACCAGCCGCGCGGCAGCCGAGGCTAAGGTATCGCTGGGCGACTACGGCGTGTTCGATTCGGATGTCGTGCTGTTTGGCGACGGTCTCATCAAAGCCAAGGCGATCGACGACCGCATCGGCTGTGCGGCGCTGCTGACGCTGCTCGAGGAGCAGCCGCCGGTCGATACCTGGTTCTGCTTCACCGTGCAGGAGGAGACCGGCCTGCGCGGCGCGGCCAGCATGGCGTATGCGCTTGATCCGGGCTTTGCGCTGGTCATTGAGGGGACAACCGCAGCCGATCTGGCTGAGGTGAAGGATGGCAAGGCAGTTTGCCGCGTGCGCGGCGGTGCAGTCATTCCGTTCATGGACGGCGCGACGATTTACGACGCGGCGCTGTTGGAGCTGCTGCGTGATGCGTGCATCCGGCGCGGTATTCCGTGGCAGACCAAGACACGCATTTCCGGCGGCACAGACGCGGGTCGCATCCATAAGAGCCGAGCAGGTGTGCGCGTGTGCGCCGTGGCTGCGCCTGTGCGCTATATCCATTCGCCGTCGAGCGTGGCGGCGCTGAGCGATTGCGAAGCGGTTTTGCAGGCCGCGCGCGCATTTCTGGAAGAACTGGGAGGAGAAACCGAATGAGCAAGGTTTTTGATTTATGGAGCGAAGTCGGCGGCGCGTTCGGTCCGTCCGGCCGCGAGGATGATGTGCGAGAGGCAATTGCAGCCATTGCGGGAGAATATATTGATGATGTAACAACAGACGCGCTGGGCAATCTCATTTGCCGTAAAAAGGGAAGCGGAAAAAAGGTGCTGTTCGCCGCGCATATGGATTCGATTGGTGTGGTGGCGACCTACATTGACGAAAAGGGCTTTATTCGCTTCTCGCAGGTTGGCGGCCTGTTCAAGGGCGACCTCATCAATATTATGGTGCGGTTTGCAAACGGCACGCGCGGTGTCATCTCTTATGAAGAGAAAACGCCCTTTAAGGATCTGACGCTGGATAATCTGTTTATCGACATTGGTGCAAAGGATCGCACGGAAGCGGAAAAGCAGGTGCAGGTGGGGGACTTTGCCGTATTTGAAGCGCCGCGTTTTGAGCAGAACGGCGTGCTGTGCGGCCCGTATCTGGATAACCGTATCGGCTGTGTGACGCTGCTGCGCGCGATGGAGCAGATAGGGGAGACCGACAACGACCTGTATTTCGTGTTCACGGCGCAGGAAGAAGTCGGCCTGCGCGGCGCAGGCGCGGCGGCATTCGCCGTGGAGCCGGATGTTGCTATTGCGGTGGACGTGACCGACACAGGCGATCTGCCTGAGCGCAAAACGCCGATGGCGGTCGATATGGGAAAAGGTCCGGCTGTCAAAGTGATGGACCGCTCGGTCATCTGTACGCCAGCAGTGTGCACTGCGCTCGAGCGGGCGGCGGCAGACTGCGGTGTTGAGACCCAGCGCGAGATTTTACAGTTTGGCGGCACGGATACGGCTGCGCTGCAAAAGGCGCGCGCGGGTGTGCAGGCAGGTGCAGTATCCATCCCGACGCGATACATTCACTCTCCGAGTGAGATGTGTGCGGTGAGCGATGTCGAGGACGCAGCAAAGCTTCTTGCACGTTTCGCAATGGATTTTGGAGTAAAGGACGCATAAAGAGGCAGAAAACCGGGCGGGATACGATTCATACGTATCCCGCCCGGTTTGCGGATGGAGGATTGCTGGTGGGTGATGGGAAATCGATTGGTTGTTTATTATCAAAGCTCAGCTTTTTCCGCAAGCTTTTTCCGCAAGCTTTTTCCGCAAGCTTTTTCCGCAAGCTTTTTCATAGATTTTTCTTGACAATGGCTGTCAAATTTGCTATTCTATTATAGCAAGATTTATTTTAATATTGAAATCCGGGTGTAGCGCAGCTGGTAGCGTGCTTGACTGGGGGTCAAGAGGCCGCAGGTTCAAGTCCTGTCACTCGGACCATGGCGAGTGTTCTTATAGCATTTGAAACGCTGTAAGAACACTCGTTTTTTATTGTTTTCATCCGGCGATGGTGGATGGGGCGTAGTTGACGACTACGCCCTTTCTTGTGTTTACGGACACC
>NZ_CALWJK010000055.1 GCF_944380975.1 uncultured Agathobaculum sp.
CCCTCGGTGTAGGTGCTGCCCGCAACGCGCTCTGCATACTCCTTGATGCGGCCGCGCTTGACTTCCTTGATGTCCTTGACCACATCGAGGTTGATGCCGTTGGGATCGTAAATGAAGCCGTTGGAGTCGGACATGGTCACAACCTTTGCGCCCAGCTCGGTCGCCTTCTGGCAAGCATAGATAGCAACGTTGCCCGAACCGGAGATTGCAACCGTCTTACCCTCGAACGAAGTGCCCTTGTATGCGAGCATTTCCTTCATATAGTAGCACAGACCGTAGCCGGTCGCCTCGGTACGCGCCAGAGAGCCGCCGTAGGACAGGCCCTTACCGGTCAGCACGCCGGTGAACTCGTTGCGCAGGCGCTTGTACTGGCCATACATAAAGCCGATCTCACGGCCGCCAACGCCGATATCGCCCGCCGGTACGTCGGTAAACTGACCGATGTGCTTGGAAAGCTCGGTGATGAAAGACTGGCAGAAACGCATAACCTCTGCATCCGACTTGCCCTTCGGGTCGAAGTCCGAGCCGCCCTTGCCGCCGCCCATGGGCAGGCTGGTCAGGCTGTTCTTGAAGCACTGCTCGAAGCCGAGGAACTTGATAACCGAAGCGTTAACAGACGGATGGAAGCGCAGGCCGCCCTTGTAGGGGCCGATCGCGGAGTTGAACTGTACGCGGAAGCCACGGTTGACCTGTACCTTGCCCTCGTCGTCCACCCACGGAACGCGGAACATAATCATGCGCTCCGGCTCAACGATGCGGTCGATGATACCGTTCTTCTCCAGCTCAGGACGAGCCTCCACGACAGGCTCGAAGCTCTCGAGCACCTCGAGAACCGCCTGCTGAAATTCCGGCTCGTTCGGGTTGCGCTTTTGTACGGTTTCATACACGCGCTTGAGGTAAGAGTTGGTAAGTGCCATTTTGTTTGTCCTCCTTACATTTCTGCCGCAGTCTCTTTCCAATTTTCAGGAAAAAGTGCGGAATCGCTTACATACTCACGGTAGTGTGTAACTATTATATAGTATTTCGCAGCAGAGTGCAATACTTTAGCATGTTAAAAATATACATTTTTTTCTTGTAGAAAGGGGATAGAAATTGTGACATTTCGCTGATATAATGAAATAGCAAAAGGAGAATCTTGCAAAATGACGGTTTTTGAAAAAATTTATGCCGTGGTGCGACGCATTCCGCGCGGCACGGTGGCAACGTATGGACAGGTGGCTTTCCTGGCGGGCAATCCGCGCTGGGCGCGGGTGGTCGGCTACGCGCTGCACGCAAACCCTGACCCGGACGGCATCCCCTGCTATCGCGTCGTCACGAAGGACGGACGCACCTCGCCCGCCTTTGCCTTCGGCGGGGCGGACGTACAGCGCGCCATGCTGGAAGCCGACGGAATCGAATTTACGTCGGACGGCCGCGTGGATATGCAGAAATATCAATGGGAGGGCTTATCGGATGATTGACATCGCCAAGCTGACAGAACTGGCCATCGCTTATGATGCCGGCGATCCGCGCCGCGTACAGCATTTTATGAAGGTGTATGCGTTCTGCCGCATCATCGGGCAGCGAGAAGGACTGGATGCACAAACACAGAACACCCTCGAAGCCGCCGCCATCCTTCACGACATCGGTATCCATGAGGCCGAGCACAAGCACGCCTCTTCCGCCGGCAAGTGGCAGGAGGTCGAAGGCCCAGCAGTTGCCGCACCGCTGCTGGAACAGGTGGGCACAGATCCAGCGACGTGCGAGCGCATCCTATGGCTGATTGCACACCACCACACGTATGCCGCATCCGAGGATATTGATTTCCGCATCCTGCTCGAAGCAGATTTTCTGGTGAATGCCTACGAAGACGCGCTGCCGCCAAACGCCTGCCAAACCGCAGGCGACAAGGTATTCCGCACCCGCACCGGCCAAACGCTTTTACAGAATTTGTTTCTTGCGTCTCCATACCAGCCGTAAACCTGCACAAAATTCATCCGGATATTGCCTGTCGTATTGTCATGCGGCAGGCTTTTTTTGAACATTCTGTGAAGATGGTTGACATTGCCTTGCAAGTGATTATAATGTGTTAGTAAGCTAATAGTAAGGAGGCTAACAAAGTGTGTGACAAGCGAATCGGCACGGAGCTTGGCATGCTCAATAACCTGATCAAGCGGCAGATGGTCTGTGCCACAGGTAAATCAGAAATGGCGAACATCACCGGGATGCAAGCCATGATTCTATGGTTTCTGATGCAGACCACGGAAGAACGCTTTCAGCGGGATATTGAAACACATTTCCGCATCCGGCGTTCCACCGCAACCGGTATCCTGAATCTCATGGAGGAACACGGTCTGCTGCGGCGCGAGCCAGTGGAGCAGGACCGGCGGCTCAAGCGTCTGGTGCTGACCGACCGCGCCAAAGCGCTGTATGAGCGCATCCATCAGGCAATGGAGCAGACCGAAGCGCTCATGGAAGAGGGCATTGATCCGGAGGAGCTTGCCGTCTGGTTTCGTGTCTGCGAAAAAATCCGTGCCAATTTGGAAAACTATCAACGAAAAGCTTCGGAGGGACAAGGATGATTAAGAGGCTGCTAAAAAGCGTGCGTGAATTCAAAAAAGAAGCGCTGCTCACGCCGTTTTTCGTTGTGCTGGAGGTTGTGATGGAGGTCGTCATCCCCGCGGTGATGGCACTGCTGATCGACCGCGGCATTGATGCGCAAAATATGGGGGAAGTCTGGAAATATGGCATCATTCTGATCGTCTGCGCCATGCTTGCACTGATTTTCGGCGCAGCAGCAGGCACTTATGCGGCGCGCGCGTCCACAGGCTTTGCCCGCAACCTGCGCCATGATATGTATTATGCTGTGCAGGATTTTTCCTTTTCCAACATTGATAAGTTCTCCACCGGCTCGATCGTCACCCGCTTGACGACCGACGTCACCAACGTGCAGAACTCCTTCCAGATGTGCACGCGTATCGCCGTGCGCTGCCCGGTCATGCTGGTGTTCGCACTGGTCATGGCCTTCCAGATCAACAGCCAGCTTGCGCTGATTTTCCTGTGTGTGCTGCCTGTGCTGGCAATCGGTCTGGGGCTTCTTATGAAGCGCGTCGCGCCGGTATTCGAGCGCGTGTTCAAAACCTATGACCGCATGAACACAGTCGTGCAGGAAAACGTGCGCGGTATCCGCGTGGTCAAGGCATATGTGCGCGAGGACTATGAGACCGAGAAGTTCAAAGGCGTATCCGGCCTGCTGTACCGTCAGTTCTCCAAGGCACAAAAGACCTTGGCAGGCGTTATGCCGTTGATGCAGTTCTGTATGTACACCTGCATGCTGTTGATTTCCTGGTTCGGCGCGCGTCTGATCGTTGGCGGCACCATGACAACTGGCGAGCTGACCAGCCTGTTCTCCTATGCCATGCAGATCCTGATGAGCCTGATGATGGTCGCCATGGTATTTGTAATGATTACCATGTCCAAAGCCAGCGCAGAGCGTATCGTCGAGCTGCTGGAGGAAAAATCCGACCTGCACAACCCAGAAAACCCGATCACCGAGGTCAAGAGCGGCGATATAGACTTTGAAAACGTCAACTTCAGCTACAAGGGCGACGCAAACAAACTTGCCCTTCGAGATGTCAACCTGCATATCAAAGCCGGTCAGACCATCGGCATTCTGGGCGGCACCGGTTCGGCCAAGTCCTCGCTCGTGCAGCTGATCCCGCGCCTGTATGACGTGACCACTGGTTCGGTCAAGGTCGGCGGCGTGGATGTGCGCGACTACGATATCGAATCCCTGCGCGAACAGGTTGCCATGGTATTGCAGAAGAACGTGCTGTTCTCGGGCACGATCAAGGAAAACCTACGCTGGGGCGATGAGCACGCCACGGACGAAGAACTCCAGCGCGTCTGCCGTCTGGCGCAGGCCGATGAATTCATCGAGCAGATGCCCGACAAATACGATACCTATATTGAACAGGGCGGCACGAACGTGTCCGGCGGCCAGAAGCAGCGTCTGTGTATTGCCCGCGCGCTGCTGAAAAAGCCCAAGGTGCTGATCCTGGACGACTCGACCAGTGCGGTCGACACCAAGACCGACGCGCTCATCCGCAAAGCATTCGCGGAAGAGATCCCGGATACGACCAAGCTGATTATCGCGCAGCGTATCTCCTCCGTGCAAGATGCCGACCAGATCGTCATTTTGGATGGCGGCGCGATTCAGGCAGTTGGCACGCATGACGAGCTGCTGGCCAACAATACCATCTATCAGGAAATCTACAACCAGCAGATGAAGAAAGGAGGCGAGGAATAATGGCAGGACCCGGAATGAGAGGGCCAATGGGTGGCCCTGGCGGCCCCGGCGGTCCCGGCCGTCACGGTCAGATGGGCGGCGGCAAGCGCAGCAAAAACCCAAGGAAAACCCTCGCGCGTTTGCTTCGTTACTTCAGAGGCGGCTACGCCGTGCAGTTCACCGTGGTACTGGTCTGCATCCTGTTTTCCGCGGTAGCGAACGTCGCAGGCTCGATGTTCCTGCGCGTACTCATCGACGATTATATCGCGCCGCTGCTTTTGCAGGCCTCGTCTGTGTTCACCGGTCTGGTTCATGCGATCTCGCTGATGGCGCTGGTGTATCTGGTAGGTATCATCTCAACCTTCCTGTATAACCGCATCATGGTTTCGATCTCGCAGGGCATTCTCAAGCAGGTGCGCGATGAAATGTTCGAGCGCATGCAGAAGCTGCCCATCCGTTATTTTGATACGCATACGCACGGCGACCTGATGAGCCATTTCACCAATGATACCGACACGCTGCAGCAAATGCTCAGCCAGTCCGTACCGCAGATGTTCTCCTCGCTGATGACCATCATTGCAGTGTTTATCGCCATGCTGGTGACCAACGTCTGGCTGACGCTGTTCGTATTGCTCGGCATCTTCGTGATGCTGGTGGTCGTCAAGCGCATCGGCGGCCAGTCCGCCCGCTTCTTCCTCGAGCAGCAGACCGCACTGGGCAAGGTCAACGGCTATATCGAAGAAATGATTGGCGGCCAGAAAGTTGTCAAGGTATTCTGCCACGAGGAAAAGTGCAAGGAACAGTTTGACGTACTCAACGACGCACTGCGTGAAAGCGCCAAGAACGCCAATACCTTTGCCAACATCCTCATGCCGATCATGATGAACATCGGTAACCTGCTGTATGTACTGGTCGCTGTAGTCGGCGGCACGCTGGCACTGTCCGGCGTCGTCGGCGGCAGCATCACCATCGGCGTCATCGCCTCTTTCCTGCAGCTGACCAAGTCGTTTACCCAACCGGTGACGCAGATTTCGCAGCAGTTCAACTCCATCATCATGGCGCTGGCTGGTGCGGAGCGTATCTTCGAGCTGATGGACGAGGAGCCTGAGCAGGACAACGGCTATGTCACGCTGGTCAACGCCAAGTACGACAAGGCAGGCAACCTGACCGAGACCCCGGAAAAGACCAACATCTGGGCGTGGAAGCACCCGCACGAGGACGGTACGATCACCTACGAGCAGGTTCGTGGCGACGTCCGGTTCTATGACGTTGACTTTGGCTACAATCCGGATAAGATCGTGCTGCATAACATTACGCTGTACGCCGAACCCGGCCAGAAGGTCGCTTTCGTCGGCGCGACCGGCGCAGGCAAGACCACGATCACCAACCTCATCAACCGCTTTTACGACATCGCGGACGGCAAGATCCGCTATGACGGCATCAACATCAACAAAATCAAAAAGTCCGATCTGCGCCGTTCGCTCGGCATCGTTTTGCAGGATACCAACCTGTTCACTGGTACGATCCGCGATAACATCCGTTACGGCAATCTGGATGCGACCGATCAGGAGATCGAAGCAGCTGCACAGTTGGCCAATGCCGACGACTTTATCCGCCGCCTGCCGGATGGTTATGACACCATCATTGACGGCGAGGGCGGCAGCCTGTCGCAGGGACAGCGCCAGCTGATTTCGATCGCGCGCGCAGCCGTTGCCGACCCGCCGGTCATGATCCTCGACGAGGCGACGAGCAGCATCGACACACGCACCGAATCCATCGTACAGGCTGGCATGGACAGCCTGATGTACGGCCGCACGGTCTTTGTCATCGCGCACCGTCTATCCACCGTACAGAACGCGGATGTGATTATGGTACTTGAGCTCGGCCATATTATCGAGCGCGGCAATCACGAGCAGCTGATTGCCGAGCACGGCAAATATTATCAACTGTACACCGGCGCATTCGAGCTCGAATAAGCGCAATTATAAAACAGGCTCCCGACTGGGAGCCTGTTTTTTTGTTATATGCACCTTACGGCGTTGCTTTTGTTTGTCCCTCCGATACTTTGCGCAGTATCTGTCGGAAACGGATGATAAACAGCGTTGTCGTGGTCGCGGCGGCAAGCAAATCTGCCACCGGCTCAGCAAAAAACACCGCAAACAGCTTATCCTCAAAGAAATGCGGCAGGATAAGGATCATCGGGATCAGCAGAATGATCTTGCGCTCCAGCGCGAGAAACAGTGAGATTTTCGCCTCTCCCAATGCAACGAAGCATTGCTGAAAGGTATTCTGGAACGCGGACACAAAGCCCACGGCAAAATAGATGCGCAGCGCCCATGCAGTTTCATCAATCAACGCACTGTCATGCGTGAACAGGCGCGCCAGCGTATGCGGCGCAATCATGGACAATGCCCACACGCCGAACGCAAAGATGCATGCACCCAATAGGTTATACTGCACAGTCTGCTTCATGCGGTCAGGCCGTCCAGCACCATAGTTAAAGCTCAAAATCGGCTGCGCGCCCTGCGTCAAGCCCATCAACGGCATCTGCACCATCTGCGCCACAGAGGTCAGAATGGTCATCGCGCCGACCGCCAAATCGCCGCCGTACTTCTGCAAGGACACATTAAACGTTACAGTCAGCAGGCTTTCGGTCGACTGCATGACGAACGGCGCTGCGCCCAGTGCAATTGCGGGCATAAGCAAACGCCTGTCCAGACGGAAAAACGCCTTTTTCAGCCGCAGCGTACTGGTTTTGCCGGTCAGAAACCGTACCACCCACACTGCAGAAACCGCCTGCGAAATGACAGTCGCAATCGCTGCACCGCGCACACCCAGTCCGAACACGAAAATGAACACCGGATCGAGCACAACATTGAGTACTGCGCCGATCAGCACGGTTTTCATCGCAACGCTGGATTTGCCTTGCGCGGTGATAAAACCGTTGAGTCCCAGCGCCGTCATCACAAAGATCGTGCCAAGCACATAGATATTCAGATACTGCATCGCATACGGCAGGGTGTCCTGCGATGCGCCGAACAGCACCAGCAGCGGCTCCTGAAACAGCAGGAACAGCACGGTCATCCCGATCGCCAGTCCCCACAGCGCGGCGGTGCAGGTGCCAAGCGTGCGCTCAGCCTTTTCGTGATCCCCTGCCCCCATCGCGATCGAAGCGCGCGGCGCGCCGCCCATACCGATGAGCGCGGCGAAAGCTGAAATCAGTGTAATGACCGGAAAGGTGACGCCCATACCGGTCAGCGCCAGCTTGCCCTCGACCGGAATTTGTCCGATGTAGATGCGGTCCACGATGTTGTACAGCAGGTTGACCACCTGCGCGCAAATGGTCGGCAGCGCAAGACGCAGCAACAGTGGGCCGACCGGATCATTTCCGAGATCGACCGCCCGTTTTTGTTTGATTTGCTTTTCCATGTCAGTGCGCTCTATCCTCCCGAATCAGGACGCGCAGCGCTTCCACTGCCGTTCGCACACCGCGTTCCGCAGCGTCGGGCGGGATGTTGGGTGCCTCGTCATTATCCGCGTTCCACAGCACATTGAGCACCGCGCCGCAACGCACATGCAGCACCTGCGCGACAATGAAAAGTGCTGCTGTCTCCATTTCGCTCGTCAGCGCGCCCGCTGCCTTCCACGCTTTCCATTTGGCAAGCAGTTCATCCGCGACCGGCTGCTGCGCCGGGCGGATCTCGCCATAAAAGCTGTCCTTAGATTGAATGACGCCGATATGATGGGTCAGCCCCAGCGCTACCGCCGCGTCCCGCAGTGCGCTGACGACCTCGAAATTCGCCGCCGCCGGAAATTCGACCGGCAGATATTCGCGGCTCGTGCCCTCCTGCCGGATGGCTGCGGTCGCAATGACGATATCGCCGCCGCAGACCTCGTCTACAATACCGCCCGAGGTGCCCACACGGATAAAGGTATCCGCGCCGCACTCGACCAGCTCCTCCAGCGCGATCGCAGCCGACGGGCCGCCAATGCCGGTCGAGCACACCGCGACCGGCTCGCCGTCCAGCGTACCTGTCCAGATCGTATACTCGCGGTTGTGTGCAATCTGCTTGGGATCGTCAAAATAGCGCGCGATCTTCTCGCACCGGCCGGGGTCGCCCGGCAGAATCACATACCGTCCCACATCGCCCTTCTGAATCTGCAAATGCATCTGTTTTCCGTCAATCAACATACCGGTTTTCCCTCCCGTTCGATCACTCGGATGTTTTTTTCCGCCTTCACGCGCGGCAGCATGACCTCATGCCCGCAGCCCATGCATTTGAGCTTGAAATCCATGCCTGTGCGCAGCACCTTCCACTGTTTGGAGCCGCAGGGATGCGGCTTTTTCATCGTCAGCAGATCGCCGACCTGCACATCCATACTTCATTTCCCCTTTCCAAACCGAATTTTATTCGCCTTCATCATATCACATTTGCAGTGCTAATCCCAGCCATTTTTTCATATAGTATGGCAGACCCCAAAGGAGGCTCTGCTATATTATGAAAACAAGCGAATGCTATCTGCCCGAGGGCAGTTACACCGCGCTGCCTGAGGTGCGGCAGGCGCTCGCGTCCCTCGACGGGCTGCGGCGCGCACAGGACGAAAACAGAATCCTCGAAGCAGTCGCGCAGCGATGCACCCCTGCACACGACCTGCTGTTCGATCTTGGCTGTGCACGCGGCATCATGCCGCGCTCCTGCTGTGCGCTGGGTGTAGCCGAGGGCGACACGCGCGAAATCGCCATTCTGTCCCGTGTGGGCAAACCCACCTGCTTTACCATCACTGATATAGATGAAAGCGGAGAGACACCACTCGTCTGGCTGTCCCGCACCATCCCCCAGCAGCGCGCACAGGATCATTTGCTCGAAACCTTGCGTCCGGGCGATGTTATCCCCGCTGCTGTTACCCATCTGGAAAACTTCGGCGCATTTGTCGATATCGGCTGCGGTGTAGCGTCGCTTATCGGCATTGAAAACCTGTCCGTCTCGCGCATTTTCCACCCGTCCGACCGCCTACGCGTCGGCCAGCACATCTGTGCGGTCGTGCGCTCGGTCGACCCAGATGCACGCCGCATCTCCCTGACCCATCGCGAACTGCTCGGCACTTGGGCGCAAAATGCCGCAATGTTTTCACCGGGTGAAACCGTGCGCGGAGTGGTGCGTTCAGTCGAGCCGTACGGTGTGTTTATCGAGCTTGCCCCGAATCTGTCCGGCCTTGCCGAAGCGCGCGATGATCTTGCCCCCGGAATGGTTGTTTCGGTTTACATCAAATCCATCCTGCCGCAGCGCATGAAAATCAAGCTGACCGTCATCGACGTGCTTGCCCCGTCAGGCGAACCAGAGCCGCCGCAGTATTTTGTCACGGACGGACATATCGACGAGTGGGTATACACCCCCGCTTGCTGCGACCGGAAATACATTGCAACGGTATTTGAATAGCCCTATTTTGCGCCCTTGATCCGTTCCCAATAGGCTTTTGCGGCCTGCTCGGTCTTGTTCGGGCCATAATCATAGTAATGCGCGTTTTTGATCTCGTCCGGCAGATACTGCTGCCGCACCCAATGGTTGGGGAACGCATGCGGATACTGATAGGTCAGCCCACGCCCAAGCTTCTGTGCGCCGCCATAGTGTGCATCCTTGATGTGCGCCGGAATATCCCCCGTGCGCCCGGCGCGCACATCGGCCATCGCCGCGTCGATCGCTGCGGCGGCACTGTTGGACTTAGGGGCGGTCGCCATGAGGATGACCGCCTCCGCGAGCGGAATGCGCGCCTCAGGCAGACCAAGCTGGAACGCACTGTCCACGCATGCTTTGACAATTGCCGCGCACTGTGGGTACGCAAGGCCGATATCCTCGCTTGCAATGACCAGCATGCGCCGTGCCGCCGAGATCATATCGCCCGCTTCGAGCAGACGCGCGAGATAGTGCAGCGCGGCGTCCGGGTCAGAGCCGCGGATGGACTTTTGCAGCGCGGACAGGATATCGTAATGGCTGTCGCCATCGCGGTCGTAGCGCATGTTGGAGCGCTGCGCCGCTTGCTGCGCATCCGCAAGGGTCACGCCCTCTTCCCCCGCGCCCAGCACGAGCAGCTCGACCGCGCCCAGCGCCTTGCGCACGTCTCCACCAACCGCCTGCGCGATGTAAGCCGCGACGCCGTCCTCGACGGACGTGCCCTTGTCGCCGATGGCAAGGGAAAACGCCCGCTCGACCGCGTGCTGCATGTCTTCCACTTCAATCGGCCTGAACTCAAAGACCGTGCTTCGGCTCAAAATCGCGTTGTACACATAAAAATACGGATTTTCGGTTGTGGACGCGATCAGCGTCATCTTGCCCGTCTCGATGAACTCCAACAGGCTTTGCTGCTGCTTTTTGTTGAAATATTGGATCTCGTCCAGATACACCAGTGCGCCGTTCGGCGCAAGGAAGGTGTCCAGTTCGTCGATGATCGCCTTAATGTCCGCAATGCCTGCGGTCGTGGCGTTAAGATGGTACAACTTGCGCTCGGTCTGCTTTGCAATGATGGACGCGACCGTGGTCTTGCCCACACCAGATGGACCATAAAAAATCATATTCGGAATCGTGCCCGATTCGATCACGCGGCGCAGCAGGCCGGTTTTGCCCAGCAGATGCCGCTGACCGACCACATCATCCAAGGTTTTCGGGCGAATCTTATCCGCCAAGGGTTGGTACATACCCTGCACCCTTTCTCTGCTTCTTTTAGATAAAAAATATTATACCACGCTTTTGCAGCATGCACAAACAGGGCTTGACTTTCTCGCTTTACTGTGATAAACTATCCGCAGTTAGTAAAACAAAAAAGGAGAGTTTTCCCGATGGACAAGCCCTTTCTTGCAAAGCTGCGCCGCATTGACCCTTATGTGCCGGGCGAGCAGCCGCAGAGCAACGATATCATTAAGCTAAACGCCAACGAAAACCCGTATCCCCCCGCGCCGGGCGTTGCCGAAGCGCTGCGCACATTCGACGCGTCCCGCCTTGCGCTCTATCCGGACGCAAACGGCCAAGCGCTCAAAATCGCGCTTGCAGGCCGCTTTGGCGTGAAGCCGACGCAGGTGTTCCTCGGCAACGGCTCGGACGACGTGCTCGCGCTCGCGTTCCAGTCGTTCTTCTGCTCGGAGCAGCCGATTCTCTATCCGGATATCACCTATTCGTTCTATCCGGTCTGGTGCGACCTGTTCCGCATCCCATATGAGACCGTGCCGCTGGA
>NZ_CALWJK010000056.1 GCF_944380975.1 uncultured Agathobaculum sp.
GCGGCTTTCAAACTGGCCGCGGAACTGCGTGCCCGCGACAAGGGCGGTCAGGTCGAGCAGATGCACTTCCTTGTTGCGCATCTTGAACGGGATGCGCCCCTCGTTGATGCGAACGGCCAGACCCTCGGCAACAGCCGTTTTGCCGACGCCCGGCTCGCCGATCAGACAGGGGTTGTTCTTCTGGCGGCGGTTCAATATCTGGATGACGCGGTCGGTTTCGCGGTCGCGGCCAACAATGTGGTCAATGCGGCCCTCTGCCGCTTTGCGCGTCAGGTTTTCGCAGTAATTATTCAGGTATTTGCGCTTCTTATCGTCGCGCGGAGGCGACTGCGTGCGTGTGCGCGCACTTTCCGAGCCGCGCAGCGGTGTGGACGGCGACAGCGGTGGGATGGACGCGGGCGGGTTGGAGATCGGGTCGGTCTCATGCGGCGCATCGTCATCCGAGCCGTCCGAACCGGCGGTGACCAGATCGTTTAAGTCGGACAGCGAACCGATTTCGCCCGAAAGGGCTTCGAGGTCATCCTCCGTGATGCCCATTTGTTCCATGATGTTGTCAAGCGGTTTGACGCCCAGCTCACGCGCGCATTTGAGGCACAGCCCCTCCTGCGTGGTTTTGTCCGGGCCTTCGATTTTGGTGATAAACACCACCGCGATGTTCTTTTTACACCGCGAGCACATTGGCATGTTCATAAGAAAAACTCCTTTGGGGAAGTGGGGGAAACAGGGGGTTAGATGGCCACCGGCAGTACGTCGATCATCTTTGCCAGCAGCAAGCTATGAGAAACTCGTTCGGGGGAAAGCCAGCCGAGCGGGGAATAGGCGATGGGATAGACCCACCAGACGCCCAGCAGGATCAAAGCGACCAGCACGACACCGGCCACAAGGCCGACTGCACCGCCTGCAAGCGAATCCAGAAACCCTAATGGAGTTAAATGCGCGATCGCGTGCAGGCTTTTGGCGGCAAGGCTGACCAGCCAGCCGAACAGGATGCAAAACAAAATGAGAAGCAGCACGAAAGCCACGCTTTCGGCCATCGAGACGGCGGCTTCGGTTGCGGTCTGGCGCAGCGCGTCCAGTGCACCGGCGGCGCCGCTCACATCTGCCTGTTTTTCGAAAATATCACCGACAATCGGCGTGACAATCCATTCCGCAACATAGGGCGCCGCCCAGCGCGCGGCGAAAAAGGCGGCGGCGACCGCGATTACGCGGCCAACCAGACCGGTCAGTGCGCCGAAAAAGCCGCGCCGGAAACCCAGAATGAGATTAACCAGTAAAACCGCCAGAATAATCAGATCGGGCAGGTTGCATAGGCCGGTGAGTACGGATAAAACGTCAGCTAACATTGGTAACTTCCTCGGAATGTTCGGAATGCGCGGTAAACAGACGCGCGTTTTTGGTATAAAGGGCGCATACGGTGCCGTCATCAGTCATCAGTACGCGCCGCGCACCGACCGCCTCGGTATTGCGCCACTGGGGGGTAAAGGACGTGTCGTAAACAGTCACGCCCGAAGCACTCAGCACTGCTGTGCCCGCTGCGGAAATCGCCAGTGCGGAAGGTTCCTCCGACAGGGCGTATGGACCGGACAGCGTGCCACTGCGGATGGCATACAGGTCGCTGCGCGCACCGGAATAGGAGCGTGTGGCAATTGCCAGCGTGTTATCGTGTGCAGTCAGCGAGATCAAATCGCTTGAGGCGACAGTCAGTGTATGCTCGGCTTCGCCGCCGCGGTCGATCATATACAAGCCGTCGTCGCACAGCACCGCAGCCGTATTGCCCGAATAGCACAGCGCCATGCCGAGCGTGTCCTCCAGCGTCACATCTGCATCCAGCGAGCCGCTGGACACATCGTAAAACAGTACATGGGAGTTGAGCGCCACACCGTCCTGCCGGAACGCAAGCGCGGTGAGCGTCTTGCCGTCCGGGGACAGATCGGCCGATACGATATAGTATTCCGAGGACTGGTATTTGAATACCTCCTTACCGGAGGTGTCGTAAACGGCGACCGCTGTGCGGTAGCTCTGCTCGTCGGTTACAAGCACAAAGCGTCCGTCCTGTCCAATGCTGCCGGTGATGATCGCGGAATCCAGGCTCAGCTCTGCCACCGCTGTGGCGGAGTTGGTCAGCACCGCCTGCATGCCGCCGCGGTCATAGACCAGCACATAATCGTCGCTGGTCTCCACCACGGGGGAGGAATACCCCAGCGTGTGCTTCATGGTGGTCACGCTGCCGGGACGCGCAAGAAACAGGGAATCGTTATCCGCGTAGGCGATGCCTGCTTCAAACAGCGCAGCATCCGAAAACGTGCCGTTTTCATAGTTGATGGTTGTGATATCACCCTCATGCTGTTTAAAACCCGCCACGGCATATTCCGCAAGGCTGCGGATGGAGGTGGGGGTAAACAGTTGGTAGTTGGACAGCAGGAACAGGGCTGTGCAGACCACCAGCAGCCAGCCGCACACCGAGCGCAGCAGCGCGGTCAGCCGCACGCGCGGGTCTTTGCTTTCGCGCAGCAGACGGCGGCGCTCCTTCCGTGAGGATGGGAAACGGATGATATTCTGTTTGGACTTGGTGGGCTGTTGTTCGCTCATGTTGTTCCGTCTCCTCATTGTATCGCATTTGGGGGCATAAAATGTGAATAAAAAATAAATTATCCGAAAGCCGGTTACGCATCCAGCCGGAAGCGGGCAAGCTCCGGCGTATGCTCATACCATAGCCGGTTCATAAACAGGCCGCAGGCGGGCAGGGTTGGACCGGCCTGCTCGCGGTCGCCTGCGCGCAGAATAGCGGTCACGTCGTCCGGCGCCAGTTTGCTGCCGCCGACATAGATCAATGTGCCCGCAATCGCGCGTACCATGTTATAGAGAAAACCGTCGCCGCACACACGGATGCGGATGCGGTCATCCACCGGCTCGACCTCGCACCAGAAAATGGTGCGCACCGTGCTTTTGACCGGCGTGCCTTGGCTGCGCACGGCGGCAAAGTCCTGCTTTCCGACAAAGCGCTGTGCGCCTGCCTGCATGCGCTCGATGTCGAGCGGATAGTTGTAGCGGTAGGCGTATCGCGCGTGGAACGGGTTGCGCAGGGTGGATGGGAAAATATAGTAAGCGTATTCCTTTTTGGTGCAGTCAAAGCGCGCGTCAAAGTTCTCCGGCACCTGTACCGCACCCGAAACCGCAATGTCCTCGGGCAAAAAGCTGTTGAGCGCATAGGGCAGACGATCCATTGGGATGGTGCAGTCTGCCTTGAAGTTTGCCACATACCGGCGTGCATGTACGCCTGAATCCGTGCGTCCAACGCCGGAAACATGCACCTTCTGGCCGAGCAGGCGGAAAACCGCCGTTTCCATGGATTCCTGAATGGACGGGCCGTTTTTCTGAATCTGCCAGCCGTTGTATGCTGTCCCGTCGTAGGACAAAACTACTGCAATGTTCATAGGCCGTACCGCCTGAGTACAAGGATTGCCGCGAACAGCGCTGCGCAGATCAAAATTGCGCAGATGTCTACACGGGCGATTTTGAGCTGCTTCATGCGCGTGCGGCCCACGTCGCCGCGGTACAGGCGGCATTCCATTGCGGTTGCCAGTTCGTCCGCGCGGCGAAACGCCGAGATAAACAGCGGCACCAGAATGGGAATCATGGCTTTTGCCCGCTGCACCAGACTGCCGGATTCAAAATCTGCGCCGCGCGCCTTCTGCGCCGAGATGATTTTTTCGGTCTCCTCGATGAGCGTCGGGATAAAGCGCAGCGCAATGGACATCATCATGGAAAGTTCATGCACGGGCGCGTGCAGCTTTTTCAAAGGGGAGAGCAGGCGCTCCAGTCCATCGGTCAGCTGGATGGGACTGGTCGTATAGGTCAGCATGGAGGTCGCGATAATCAGCAGCATCAGGCGCACAACCATGAAGATCGCTGTGCGGATGCCCTCGCGGCTGATGTGCAGAAAGCCCCATTGCCAGATATATTCGCCGGGAGTATAGAACAGGTTGAGTACGGCCGTAAACACGATGATAAACAGAATTGGCTTAAGTCCACGCACGACCAGCTTGGGCGAAATGCGCGAAATGCCGATGATGATAGCCAGAAAGGCGAGCACCAGCGCATAGGATATCGGCCCTTCTGCAAGGAACAGCAGCACGATAAATGCGATCGTCAGTACGATTTTGACGCGGGGGTCGAGCCGATGCACGGCGCTGTCGCCGGGGAAAAACTGACCGATGGTAATGTCCTTCAGCATCAGCGCGCGCCCCCTTTCGCTTTGCAGGCGCGCAGCGCGTCCAGCGCTTGCTGCACCGTATAGACCGAAGTATCCACGTCATGCCCACGCTTTTTCAGTTCGAGCATGACTTTCGTAATCATAGGGATATCCAGCCCCGCTGCAATGATTTCGTTTGCGTGCGAGAATACCGCGCGCGGCGTATCGCAGAACAGGACTTTGGCGTGGTTCATCACGAGCAGGCGGTCGGCCAGTCCGGCGATGTCCTCCATCGAGTGCGAGACAATTAAAATGGTCGCGCCCGACTGCTTGTGGTAATCGCGCACCAGACCGAGAATTTCATCACGGCCCTGCGGGTCAAGGCCCGCGGTCGGCTCGTCGAGCACAAGCACCTCGGGGCGCATGGCGAGGATGCCTGCAATGGCCACGCGGCGCTTCTGACCGCCCGACAGCGCAAATGGGGACTGGTTCGCTAAGCTTTCGTCCAGTCCGACCGCGCGCATGGATTCCAAAACGCGCTCGTCGATCTCGGTTTGGGACAGCCCCATATTGGTCGGGCCAAAGGCGATATCTTTGGCGATCGTTTCCTCAAACAGCTGGTATTCCGGGTACTGGAACACCAGACCGACACGGAAACGTGTCTCGCGGGCGCATTTGCCCTTTTCGTTCCAGATGGATTGACCATCCAGCAGCACCTCGCCCTCATCGGGCTTCAAAAGACCGTTGAAATGCTGGATGAGCGTGCTTTTTCCCGAGCCAGTGTGGCCGATCACGCCCAGAATTTCGCCTTTTTCGATTTTCAGGTCGACATGGTCGAGCGCTTTGCGCTCAAAAGGGGTGCCTGCGCCATAGATATGGGTCAAGCCCCGTGTTTCCAGAATGGTTGACAAAGGATTCGTCCTCCTGTGTGTCAAAAATCAGTGGGCGCGCGGCCTCACTGCAAGTATTTCTCTAAGATATCCGCGCATTCGTCGACCGAAAGCGCGTCGATGGGCAGGGATTCGCCGTCCTGCCGGTCAAGGTCGTACAGCACCTCAATGGTCTGCGGTACGGTCAGAGATGCTGCACGCAGCGTGTCCACCTGCGTGAAAATTTCGCGCGGCGTGCCGTCCATGAGCACATTGCCCTGATGCATGACAACGACGCGCCCAGCCTGCACGGCCTCGTCCATATGGTGGGTGATCAAAATGACCGTGATGCCGAATTTGCGGTTGAGCTCGCGCACCACTGCCATGACCTCGCGCCGGCCCTGTGGGTCGAGCATGGCAGTAGGCTCGTCGAGCACGACACAGCGCGGCATCATCGCAATTACGCCCGCAATCGCGACGCGCTGCTTTTGTCCGCCGGACAGACGGTGCGGCGCCTGCGCGCGGTATTCATACATGCCGACGGCCTTGAGCGCTTCGTCGACGCGCTTGCGGATTTCCTGAGGCGGCACGCCCATGTTCTCGAGGGCAAACGCCACGTCTTCCTCGACCACGGTCGCGACCAGCTGATTGTCCGGGTTCTGGAACACCATCGAGACGGTCTTGCGCACCTCGTAGGTGTTGTTTTCATCCCGTGTGTCCATCATATCGACGTAGCATACGCCGCCGGTCGGCAGGCGGATGGCGTTGAAACAGCCCGCGAGCGTACTTTTGCCCGAGCCGTTATGTCCCAGCACCGCGACGAACTCGCCGCGCCCCACCGACAGGGTGACACCCTTCAGCACGGGAACGGCAAGCTGGCCTTCCTCCACAGGATAGGCGTATCGCAGGTTTTCGGTTTTGATGATTTCAGACATAGTATTCGTCCTTTATATTACGTTTCCGCGATAAAGCGGGCGGAGGAGCCACACGGCAGTACCAGCCCGGTCGATTCGACCGGCAGGCCAAGCTCCTGCGCTTCGATTTTGCCCGCAGCACGCTTTGCCGCTGTGATGCCGAGCAGATAGCTCATGACGGACGGCGCAAGTCCGGTCGAGTAGCTGGAAATGAGCACAAACAGGGGCTTGTCCGACAGAACACCCATGGTCAGTTCGACAAAGTCGGCCACATCCTGTTCGATCTTCCACGTTTCACCCGATGGGCCGCGCCCGTAACTCGGCGGGTCCATGATGATGGCATCGTATTTGCGGCCGCGCCGAATCTCGCGCTGAACGAACTTCTTGCAGTCGTCCACGATCCAGCGGATGGGCCGGTCGGCAAGGCCGGAGGACGCAGCGTTTTCGCGCGCCCACTGCACCATGCCCTTGGAAGCGTCCACATGGCAGACCGATGCGCCCGCGTTTGCCGCGGCGAGCGTTGCACCGCCCGTGTAGGCGAACAGGTTCAAAACGCTGACCGGACGGCCCGCGCCGCGCACCATGCGGTCGATAAAGTCCCAGTTGGCGGCCTGCTCGGGGAACAGGCCGGTGTGCTTGAAGCTCATGGGCTTGAGCTGGAAGGTCAGGTCGCCGTAATGGATGGCCCACTGCTCGGGCAGTTTGCGGATTTCCCACTGCCCGCCGCCCGCATTCGAGCGGTGGTAGATGGCGTTCGGCTTGTCCCACGCGCGGCAGTCTGCCGCACGCGGCCAGATGGCCTGCGGGTCAGGGCGCACCAGCACCTGATTGCCCCAGCGCTCGACCTTTTCGCCGCCGCCGCAGTCGAGTACGGTGTACTCTTTCCAGTTGTCCGCGATCCACATATAACACATACCTCGTTCCGGTGTGAGATTTACACAATATATCAGCTTCTATTCTAACACCAAACGACGGCGCACGCAATCAAAAAGAACATTTGTCAAAACAGGGCTTTTTAGCGAAAACAGCAAAAAACCGGCGCACACAAGCCGCGGAAGCGTTGTGTGCGCCGGAACGAGGAGGAAAGGTTAGGCAGCGGATTGGGCTTGCTGCCGAATCAGGCGTTTGGTGATGTAAATAAACATGATGATACTCATCACGACAGAAACCAAGTCGGCTGCGGGCTGGGAGAAGATGATGCCATTCATGCCGAGGTATGCGCCTGCGATGATGACACAGGGTACAAAAATGAAGCCCTGACGGCTGACCGCCAGCACAAGCGCCGCGGCCGCGCGGCCCATCGCCTGCAAGGCGTTTTGCAGCACGAACATGATGCCCAGCACAGGAGCGGAGAACATCAGCGCGCGCAGCATGGGTACGCCCGCTTCGATGACCGCTGCGTCGTCGATAAAGACCGAGATAATGGAATCCGCAGTGAACCAATAGACGGCGGTTAGGATTACGCCCATGATGGTGGTACAGATGGCCGAGAAGTTGACTACGCCGCGCACGCGGTGGATATTGTTTGCACCGTAGGCAAAGCCAATGAGCGGCTGCACGCCCATAGCAAGGCCGAGCTGGACGAATACCACCAGCATATTGGCTTTCATGGCCACGCCCATGCCGGCGACGGCGTTGTCGCCATAGCCTGCAAGGTATTTGTTGAGCAGGATGTTGGACAGGCTCATCAGAATGTTATTGAGCGAAGCGGGCAGACCGATCGAGATTACGCCGCCGATGATGCCGCGCACGGCAAAGTTACGCGGATGGATGGATAGCACGGTTTTGCCGCGCAGGAAGTAAAACAGATAGAAGAAGCAGGCGCAGATATTGCCGATGACTGTGGCGATCGCCGCGCCCTTCACGCCCCAGCCGAGCCACAGGATCATAATCGGGTCGAGGATGATGTTGACCACCGTGCCGACCATATTGCCGACCATCGAGGCGGTCGCTGCGCCCTCACCGCGGATCAGGTTGCAGAATGCGTTGGCAAAAATGATAAACGGTGCGCCGATTGAGATCCAGATCAGATAGTCGCGGGCGTAGTCGATGGTGTATTCGCTCGTACCGATGACCGAAAGGATGAACGGCATCGCGGTGAGGAACACGAAAACCATAATGACGCCCCATACCAGCGAGCCGTAGCAGCAAAACGCGCTGACTTTTTTGGCGCGTTCGCCTTCGTTTGCGCCCAGCAGGCGGGAGATCAGTGACGAGCCGCCGATGCCGAACATGTTGCCGAAAGCCATTAGAATGAGGAACACCGGCGTTGCCACTGAGACCGCTGCCACCTGATTGGCGTCGCCCGTCTGGCCGACGAAAAAGGTGTCGACCATGTTGTACAGCACGACCACCAGCATGCTCAGCATAGTTGGTACGGCCATCTGCGCAACTGCCTTTGGGATAGGCGCATCACGGAATACAGAATCGTTATTATTTCTCATTATATTACCTCCTGTAATAATAACAAACGTAGGTAGCTACATAATTGAACGAAAAAATGTCAGCTTTCACTGAGATTTTCACAGACCCGTTTGAGGTAGCTCTGCAGCGCAGCCATTTCCTCTTCGGAAAATCCGCGTGCAGCCTGTGCATCCAGATACACCCGGATTTCGTTCATAACACGCTGTACTTCGTCAAATTTGTCCGTCAAGCGGACGATGCGGCAGCGCCGGTCGCGCTCCGAAACCGCGGTGGTGACAAAGCCTTTCTGCTCCAGCCGATGGATAAAACCGATCACAGTCGGGTGCTTGAGGCGGAAATGCTGGCCGATGTCCTGCACAGTGGTTTCCTGCTCACCGCGGTCAGCCAGAAATTGCAGCACATCACTCTGCGCGCAGGTCAGACCGAGCGGGCGCAACGCGGCATCCGCGTGTGCCATAAACCGGATGTTGATCATTTTGAAATATTCGCAGGGGAAAAGCGAGCTGGACATACAGCACGCCTCCATTTCATTTAAGTAGCTTACTACCTAATTTTAACATAGGCTATGGCAATGTCAAGAGGACGATGGGAAAATCGTCGGAACGCGCAGACCGCCCGCAGAGCGGGCGGTCTGACTTGTGCAGTTTTGTGTAACTGTTGGTTACTTCTTGCGCTTGGCCTTGGCCCAGCCTTTTTTCTTTGGGCTGGCAGGGCGGTGTGCCGCAGGACGCATGCTCTTTCCAGCCTTTCCCATGCGACTGGATGGCGCAGGCGGCTTTTCGCCGCGCGCGGGACGGATCAGGCACTCCTTGCCGAAGCCAATCAGATCCTCGCGGCCTGCTTTTTTGAGTGCAGCTAGCACGATCGGTCGTTTATCCGGTCGGCGCCATTGCAGCAGCGCGCGCTGCATGGCTTTTTCCTCGGGCGTTTTGGCGACATAGACCGGTTTCATCGTGCGCGGGTCGATCTCGGTATAGTACATTGCCGTCGACAGCGTGCCCGGGGTGGGGTAGAAGTCCTGCACCTGTTCGGGCATATAGCCGACACGGTTGAGGTACTCCGCCAGCAGGATCGCGTCATCCAGCGTTGCGCCTGGATGAGAGCTCATCAGATAGGGGACAAGGTACTGCTTGCGGCCAAGTTTCTGGTTGATGCGGGCGTACCGCTCACGGAACTGTTCGTATACAGAAAACGATGGTTTGCCCATATAATACAGAGCGTTATCGCTCATATGCTCAGGCGCTACTTTGAGCTGACCCGAAATATGATGCTCGACCAGCTCGCGGAAGAAGGCGTCGTTGCGGTCGGCCATCATGTAGTCATAGCGCAGACCGGAGCGCACGAAAACCTTCTTGATGCCCTCGATCTGGCGCAGCTCGCGCAGCAGGTTGAGGTAATCCGTGTGATCGGCTTCGAGATTTTTGCACGCAGAGGGGAACAGGCAGCGCTTGTTTTTGCACAAACCGTGCTCCTCCTGTTGCTTGCAGGACGGGAAGCGAAAGTTTGCCGTCGGCCCGCCGACATCGTGGATATACCCCTTGAAGCCGGGCATTTGCACGATCTGCTTGGCTTCCTCGATGACGCTTTCGTGGCTGCGTGCCTGAATATAGCGTCCCTGATGGAAGGCGAGCGCGCAGAAGTTGCACGCGCCGAAACAGCCGCGGTTGTGGATGATCGAGAACTGCACTTCCTGAATGGCAGGCACGCCGCCGAGCGCTTCATAAGACGGATGATAGGTGCGCATATAGGGCAGGGCGTAGACGTGATCCATTTCCTCGGTGGTCAGCGGTTTCGCAGGCGGGTTTTGGATGAGCACGCGCTTGCCGTGGCGCTGCAAAAGCGCTTTGCCGCGCACCGCGTCCTGCTCGTCATATTGCAGCTTGACCGAGCGGGCGTAATCGGCTTTATTGGCACACACATCTTCATAGGACGGACATTCGACTGCGTTTTCCAAGCCGTTTGCGTCGTGTGCCATGTATGCCGTGCCACGAACGCCGATGCAGGCATCTGCGCCCTTTTTACCGTGCTTTAAGTTGTTCGCGAGTTCGACAACCGAGTGCTCGCTCATGCCGAACATCAGCCCGTCCGCGCCGGTCGATTCGAGGATCGAGGGCATGACGCGGTCAGCCCAGTAGTCGTAATGCGCAAAGCGGCGCAGACTGGCTTCGATGCCGCCAAGGTAAATCGGCGTGTCTGGAAACGCGCGCCGCGCAAGCATGGAATAGACCGTTACCGCGCGGTCGGGACGCTTGCCCGCTTTGCCGCCGGGAGTGTAGGCGTCGTCCGAGCGGCGCTTTTTGGCGGCGGTGTAGTGCGCAACCATCGAGTCGATGTTGCCGCCATTGATGAGCACCGCGTAGCGCGGTCGGCCCATGGCGACAAAGTCGCGTTCGTCATGGAAATCCGGCTGGCTGAGGATGGCGACCTTGTATCCCGCGTCCTCCAAAACGCGCGAGATGATCGCGGTGCCGAAGGAGGGGTGGTCGACGTATGCGTCGCCCGTGACGAGCAGGAAATCGCAGTAGTACCAGCCGCGATCGACCATATCCTGTTTACTGATTGGGAGAAAACCGTTCATAATTTCCCTTTCGCTAAAACCATAAAAAAATGACCGCCCACTTGCCCCGGGTACGGTCATTTTTTTTTGAAATGATAGATACTTAGGGTCAACCGTCTTTGCCGGACTGCCCTTTTTCTACTTTCATTATAACGGATCTGCTCCGTTTGTCAAGCCCAGCCTCAGTTGTCGAGGTAGAACTGTACCAACTCCTGCATCAGCTCGTCGCGGTCGATCTTGCAGATCAGGCTGCGCGCGTTGTTGTGGTTGGTGATGTACGTCGGGT
>NZ_CALWJK010000057.1 GCF_944380975.1 uncultured Agathobaculum sp.
TAAGTACAGCGGCAAAATAGACGGCTTGATCGCGGATGAGCTCCACCAGTTCGCAGCGAACAGCGGACAAGGCGATGCCATGGGTGAGCTGTTTGCCGCCGCAAAGAAGTGCATCGGCATGACAGCGACCCTGATCAACGGCTATGCGTCCGGTATCTTCTACCTGCTGTATCGTACCTGTTCACAGCTGATGCAGCAGGATGGACAGACATTTGCCGCACAGTCGCATTTTGCGCAGGAATACGGCGTGATCGAGGATACCTACTCGGTGACAGAAGGCGGTTATAACTCGAATCGCCGCGCGGTCAAGCGCAAGAAGCGTTCAAGACAGCGACCCGGCGTGTCCCCGTTGGTGTACAGCCGCTTTCTGCTGGAAAGCGGCGTATTCCTCACCCTGATGGACATGGGTAAGGAACTGCCAGAGTACGAGGAAATCCCCGTGCCGCTCTCGCTTCCGGAAAAACAGTATCGGGCGTATGCGCAGTTGGAAAAAAGCTTTCAGGAGCTTTTCAAGGATCGCAGCCGAGAAGGCCGCAAGCTGGCGCAAAAGCTGCTGTCCGTTTACCTCAATCTGCTGATGGCCTATCCGGATCAGCCGTATGGACATAAGCCGATCGTGCATCCTGTCACCGCAGACCCGATTTTGATACCGGAGGACAGCGGTGCGCCAACGGACGAAACCGAAAAGGACGCAAGGACGCTCGATATCATTCGTGCAAAGGTTGCCGCCGGGGAGCGCGTGCTGCTCTACGTCAACTGGGTGCGTCTGGACAGCCGGACACGCCTAAAGCGCTTTCTCACGGATGCCGGCATCCGCGCCGAGATCATGGAAGATACCGTGCCGCCGCGCGGACGCGAGGCATGGGTGGCGGAAAAGCTTCGTCAAGGGATGCAGGTGATGATCACAAACCCCGGACTTGTGGAAACCGGCCTCGATTTGAATGACTTCACCACACTTCTCTTCTATGACATGGCATTTAAGCTGTTCACGTTCCGGCAGGCGAGCCGCAGGTCATGGCGCATCAACCAGACCGCGCCGCGAGTGGAGGTGTACATCTTGTACTACCGCCATACCATGCAGGAGCGTGCCGTCCGGCTGATGGCGTCAAAGCTGTCGGTTGCCGGCATCATCGAAGGTGGCGTCATGACGGATGAAGGTCTGGCTGCGATGAGTGAAAGCGAGGATATGATGTCTGTGCTGGCTAAGGAATTAGCCGAAGGCATCCGGCATGAAAATGCCGTCGAGGACATCGCCGCTTCTTTCCGTAAGATGGCCGTACTGCATCCAGTGCATAAACAAAATGAACAGGAAACCGTGCAGATACCAGAAAGCAAACCCGTACAGAGGAAGATAAGACCAATTTTGCAGCCTATTCAGGAACCGGAACAGCTTTCGTTCTGGGAACTGGCAGGCTAAAGGAGTGGATGAATGATGCGTTTTACAGCAAACCGTTCAGAATTGCTGCCCATCCTAAGACGCTGTAGTCTTACAATCGGCAGACGATTTGAAAGCCGAGAATTATCGTGCGTCTTGATGGAAGCCGACGCTAAGACCAATACTGTCATGTTCACGGCGCGAAGCAAAGGCTGTGTACTGCAGATCCGGCATGGCTGCCGCGTGGAACAGGAGGGCAAAGCTCTGCTGTTCGCCGCCGTTTACCAGCGGATGCTGGAGTTATTTTCGGACGAAGCAACAACGGTTGCAACGGATGACCGGCGAATCGAGGTTCGCAACGCCAAGTCGGCCTATGAATTTGCACTCATGGATGTCTGCAAGTATCCCAAGGCGGATCAGTCTGCCCCGGAGCAACTGCTTGACTGTGAAAACTTCAGCGAAATCAGTACCAAGGTGCTGTTCTCTGCCGCGCGCGGGGAAAGCACCCGCCCACAGCTCAAGTGTGTGCGTCTGCAGGTTCATGACGGTCGTTTCAGCGCGTCGAGCTGTGACGGCTATCGCATGACCGTTGCGAGTGAAACGGCAGCACAGGATGCTCCGCTGGATGTTCTGATCGAGGCGGACGTGATGAAGACTTTGCTTGCCGTATTCCGCGGTATCCCGCACTGCAAAATCGGGATAGACGACGGCCAGGTGCTGTTTCTTGGCCCCGGTCTGGTGTTCACTGCGACGCTTGCAAGCTATGGCGCGCTCAATCTGGATACGCTGCTGACAAGCTTTCGGGCAGACAGCGCGCTGCATCTGGACGGCGCTGCGTTCAACGCAGAACTTCGGCGGATCGGTGTAGGTCATTCGGCTGGTGCCAGCGTGATTTTGCAAACGGCAGGCGGTGTGCTGCGCTTGTCTTATATCAGCGCGGACAAGCAGCCGCTTACCAGTGAATCGGAAGTGCCTGCAGAGATCGACACGCCGCTGCCCAAGCAAGGTTTTTGCTACAACTATTCTTATTTGCGAGAAGCAGCGGCCTTGGTGCAGAGTAGTGCGGCCCAGATCTGCTTTGACAGTAAGGGGACGATGCAACTCAGCACGGAGCATGAGACGCATATATTGATGCCCAAACGGATGCCACAGGTGAACGTAACCACGAAAAAGAAGAAAGCTGCGTAAAGGAGAAGTGTATGAAGAACAAGAAGTTGATCCTGATCCCCGCTTCCGCTGCAGAGCGCATTTATCCGTTGTGCCCGGAAAACCGCCTGCTCAGCGCCGTCGGCCAGTTCGAGCCCAAGAGGCTCAACTGCTGGTATCCGGTGCAGAGCTATTTCCTCACGACGCAGAGCATTGATGAGGCCAACGCGGTATTTCACCGGCTTTGCAAGACCGTTTTGCGCAATGGCCAGACCATGCGGCGGTTCTGCGCGGCCAACCCGGAAGCGCAGCAGCATGACTTCTGGTGCCCGACATACGACTTTGTGTATTTCGGCGCGGTCAACGACTACCGGCTGCGCTGCATGATCAACCACGGGGATTTCAACTACATGATGATGGTGTATCAGAAAGAACAGAATAATTCTTTGAAGGGAGCTGCCTAAAATGAACGAAAAGACCATGAACCGACCTTTGTCTGAAGCAGAACGCGCGCTCGTGGAGCGCTATCACAGCCTGATCTACCGTGTGATCGGCGATTTGCATCTTGGTACGGATGCGGCGGCAGATTTATACGGCGACGCGGCGCTCGGTCTGGTGTTTGCCGCACAGCAATACCTGACTGAGGAACGGCTGCAGAAATACCGTTTTTCGGACGTCGCATACAGCCGTATCCGCAACGCTTTGCTGCGTCAGCGGCACAAGGCGCGCAAAGCGCCCTTGGTGCTCAGTCTGGACGCATGGCAAAAGGATGGCGGTACGCTGTATGATGTCCTGCCGGACGGCCGTAATGCTAATCCGGCTGATATCGTGACCCGCAGGGAGCACAAACAGGTGCTCCGTCAGCACGGCGTGCGCAGCTGCAAGGTGTATCGGTTCCCGGTTTATGTCGCCCCCGGAAAGGAGGCGGCATAAGATGGGTGTGCATACCGGCGTTTTTGTGGTCTACTACCTGTACCGTTCACGGTATTCGTTTGTTGCAGGCCATTTGGTGAAAGACGGGCATCATGTGGTCGATCTGAGCAATATCAGCAATGCGCTCAAGTTCACCTCGGAGCATATGGCACGGGAGTTTATTGGGGACGATCTGGATCGTCCGGCGGATGGACCATATTTCGTGTCTGAGCTTACGCTCGGTGAGTTGCTCGAACACTGCCCGGAACTGTATGAAGTACGACGCGCAAGCATACATGGAGGTGCTGCATGAGTAAGAAAGGCTTTCGTCAGCGCAGTTTTGCCGAACCCGGCTGCATCGGCTGCGATGCACATCTGGATTTCGGCCTGAGCCGCTATTGTGCCGGTTTCAAGAACAAAAAGCGACGCAAGGCATTCCGCAAGAGCGATCCGGCGTACAGGGCGCCGAAGTGGTGTCCCAAGCGGAAAAGCCCCTGTGAATACCGCATTTACAGTTATGCGGACGCACAGGCCGCGGCACTGGCACGGGCGTTTGCGGAAGATGAAATCAGTAGCGGGGAACTTGCTTTTCCGATTGCCCATCGTTATCGGTTGTGCGCGGAAGGCAAGACCGGTCTTACGCCGGCATTGTTTTTTGAAAATGCAAACAGCCCAGACGAAATGCCGCTTTTGGAAGGCGAGCAGATCGGACAAGGCGACGTGGTGGAGATCGACACTGGGCTCGCGCAGTTTTTCTTCTACTGCGCCGCGTCGCACGATTTCCGTCCGGCATTTTTCGATGTCAAGCGCGTCCAAAAGACTGCGAAAGACAGTAAGGAGGTTTGCTGATGGCCAATCTGATGCTCTATGCGAAGGAAAAAGGCGACAAACGGTTCGGTGCGGTCGATATGGCGAACCACACCTTCCCGGTGGGGTTGATGTATGCAACCATCGTGCCGGAAGCCAAGCTGGAGGTGCTCAAACAGCGCGCCAGCATGCTGCACAAGATGAATCCGCGTATCACATTTCAAATTCGTTATGCCGGTACGGCAACAGTGCTCTTTCAGGCAGGAGGTGATGAGGCATGAAAGCACTGAATACAGATGCAGTACGCAGACTGTACCGCGGCAAGTATGCACCGGCAAATGAGCAGCCGGAGATCAACGGTGCCCAGATTCGCGGGCTTTCTTTCCGCATTTCACTGGCGTTTGCGACGATGGCGGCGGTTTCGGACAGTGTAGCACAAAGTCTGCTGCACGCCGTATCGCATGATATCGGTTTGCTGCGCGATTTGGAACGTGAGGATTCGTTTGTCAAAGGATTTCGTTGTGCGGTGAAATTGTTTGAAAAAGGAGAAGTGACTCATGCTGAGAGATAAGATGCTGGCAGTGATGCAGGAAGTGAACAGCGAGATCGCAGAGCGTGAAGAGCTGATCCAGACGATTGCGATGGCGCTGCTCTCCGGCCGCAACCTGTTCATTCTGGGTGCGCCCGGACAGGCCAAGAGCTTTGCGGTCAACGAGTTCCGCAAACGTATCACCGGAGCGAAGCAATTCGAGAGGTTGTTGTCCAAGCAGACGGATGAAGAAGCTCTGTTCGGACGGCTGGATCTGGCCAGCCTGATTCCGGGCGCTGTACCGGCGCAGGTGCTGGCAGACGATGCCGCGTATCAGAAGCTCAAGCAGCAGCTGGAACAGGCGACGGATGATTTCCGTGCCAATCTGGCAGATAGCAGCACTGCTTCGCGGATGCAAAGCCTGACGGCAGCTCTGGAACAGTACCAGAAAGGGCTGTCTCTGCTGCACAGCGGCACGCCCATGACCATCACAGCGGGCAAGATCCCGGACGCACACATCTGCTTCCTTGATGAGATCTATAAGGCTGGGGATGGACTGCTCAACTCCCTGCTGACCGCGCTCAACGAGCACCGGTACACGATGGAGGGCGTGACGGTAGAGATTCCTGTGATTTCGTTCTTCTCGGCATCCAATGAGATGCCGAACTTCCGGAACAAGGAGGAACAGATCCTCGCGCCGCTCTATGACCGCTTTCAGCTTCGTGTGGTGACCCGCGATGTGCAGGAGCGCAGCGCGCGGCTTACCGTCCTGAAGAATAAGCAGGATGGGCATTTCGGTGAAGTGACAGCGACCTTCTCGCTGGAGGAACTGTATGCCATGCAGGCACAGGTGAAGCTGGTTGTCATTCCGGATGCGGTCAATGAGCTGATGGACGATGTGCTTTGTGAGTTGCGGCGGGAGGGCATTACGGTGTCCGACCGTACCTATTTCGGTTACGGCCCGGTGGCGCAGGCAGCCGCCTGGCTTGCCGGACATGCCGAGGTGCAGCCGGCAGATCTGCTCCAGCTGAAGAACTATCTCTGGAACGAGCCGGGAGAGATTGAAAAAGTACAAGCCGTGCTGACGCGCCTGTGCGACGATCCGCTTCGCACGCGGCTCGAAGAACTGCTGGCCAAGGCAGCTGAAATGCGCGATGCGTTCGACGCTGCACCGGACAATGGGAAGGCCAAAGCGCTGGTGCAGCTGCGCACGGAGTTTGCCGGTCTCTATCGCGAATGGCAGGCACTGGATGTCGGAGCCACCACCGACGAGCAGCACCGGCAGGCTGCTGACGCGCTGAACAACTTGGAAGAGATGAGCCGCAAGGCGCATGAGGCGTGTGCTTTCACCCCAGTGCCGCTGGCTCAGCTTGCCGTATTACAATCCGCCGCTTGATGGAAGGAGAAAAAAATTATGCTTAACAAGATCATCCTGATTGGACGAATGACGAAAGAGCCCGAACAGCGTGGCAAAGACCCGGAAAAGCCAATCGCGTATTTCCGCATTGCGGTAGACCGCGATTTCAAGCGCGAGGGCGAACCGGAAGCGGACTTTTTCGACTGCTCGGTTTTCGGGCAGCAGGCAAAGTTCGTACTGCAGTACGGACGCAAAGGTCGTCTGGTTTGCGTCGTAGGTGCGATGCAGCACCGCGAATGGCAGGACCAGCAGACCGGCGAAAAGCGCACGGCGTTTGAAGTGGTGCGTGTCGAAGTGCATTTTCTGGACAAGAAGCCGGATGATGTGCAGACCGGCAATATGGCACAGCCGACGGCTGCCGCAGGCTATGCCGCGCCGCAAGGCGCAGCACCGGCCACACCCGGCTACATGGCGCCCGCACCGCAGCCTGCCATGCCGCAGGCAGCACCGGCAACCGTCATGCAGTCACAGTCTGCCGCCGGTTATCCGCAGCCCGTACCGGGTGCGGCAGCGCAGTTTACAGTGCCCGACTTCAGTGGTGTACCGGAAAACTATGCGTGGGGACCGGGCGGGATGCCGACCGGCAACACGCCGTTCTGAGAGAAACGTATAGTTGTTGAAAATGGAAAAGCAGGGCATTTGCCCTGCTTTTCCTCCATACTGCTGGGAGGTTTACATGAAATATCGTTTTTTCTCTTTGGATCAGATATTGCACTCGCCACTGTTTGACTTCTCCAAACCATATCAGCCCCCAAAGCGCACGGACAGAAGCACCCGTCCGACTCGGCTGAGTGATATGGATTTTGCAAAGGCAAGCGAACCGTATTATCTGGAGGACGACGTGAAGCCGTTGCTCGCTGACCTGTTTCATTTGCTGTTTGCACAGGAACTGCGGCTGACTCATCCGGACGAACGAGATGTATATGTGCGGCTGGTACAGTCTGCGTTTGTAGATGATCTACTAAAGCGAGATGACTTCCTACAAGTGCGCAGCCTTTGCAAAGGCAATGTGTTTGCGACAATGGAAGCGGCACGCGCATACCAACAGGCCGTGGAGTCCGACATGCAGGACTGTGTCGAGGAGGTAGAGCCTTTGGCATCCGTCCTGACGCGGTTAGAGCGGCGGCATGATGCGGCCGATGAAAAACTTCATGATCTGGTGCAGCAGGCACAGGTCGATCCGGCTCAAACACCGGCGGCATTGCAAACGGCTGCGGAAGTCGCCAGCACAGCTGAACAGATTTGTGTAGTGACTAGCATGATCCAGACAAGGATGCAGAAACGCAGCACGGAAACTGCACAAGTAATCTGCGATGCCGTGCGTTGCAGTTTGGATGCGGCTGTGCTTGCGAATTACGTGGCAAAGTGCTGGGGCGATGAAAGCCAAAGTGCGCCGCAGCAGGTGGAACACAATCAGGCCATGCTGGAATGTGTAAAAGGCAACGCCATGCTGCAAGGTATCACGCGTCAGCTTGGGCGCATGAAGGAAATGCTTTCCGATCTGCGCAAGAACGACTACGCACACGGCCGCGGCGAAAAATATACCGTTACGCGCGGACGCGATATGAAAAACCTGCTTTCGGGTGAGCTGGCGCTGATGGCCTCTCCAGCCACCACGCCGCTGTTCCTACGTAAGTACCATGCAAAAGGCTTGCTGCAATACGCCAAACGAGAGCGCGTTCACAAAGGCTATGGTGATGTGATCGTCTGTCTGGACGAATCCGGCTCAACGGAAGGCGAAAATGCGGAATGGGGCAAAGCGCTAGCGCTCGCAGTGCAGGATATTTGTGCGCATGAAGGGCGCAAGTATGCTCTGATCCACTTTTCGGGTAAGGATCAGTTCCGCACCGACCTGTTCCTGCCGGGGCAGTACACGTCTGAAGACCTGCTGTTCGCCGCCGAGCACTTTTTTGACGGCGGCACCGACTTTGAGACACCGGTTCGGGAGGCGCTTCGGCTGATAAACGAGGACGCGTTTGAAAATGCGGATATCCTGTTTGTCACAGACGGCGAAGATACCATTTCCGATGAATTGGCATCCGAATTGCAGGAAGCAATACAGGGTGCAAGGTGCGCTGTGGTAGGTTTGCTGTTGGATGCAGATAGTCCGGGTATGGAGTTTGTGCTGGAAAAGTTCTGTGAACGGGTTTATCGTGTAAGTGAAATGTATGACAAAGATGATATCCTAACCCATCTGTAAAATCCACATCTTATATATCGAAAGACCATGCTGTGCTTTGTAAGAGTTCAACATGGTCTTTTATTTATGCGAGAATAAGTATAATAATTTCTGATTCGACCTAATTCGACATAATTTGCAACAGCTATGTGCTTAAATTGATTTGTCGAAGAAAGTCGAATTATGTCGAATAGAAAGGTGATTTCAATGAAAATTATGATTACTTCTATTGCTAAAACGAAGATTCTACACTATGTGAACCGATTGTGGCTCACTGTAGAGTGAAACTGTGCTATTCTTACGATAGAAACAGAAATTACAGACGATTCCGTTTTATGGACAAATCATCGGAGGCATGAACATGCAAGAAGGGTTGGGAGTCAGACTGCGTAGATTGCGCATTAGTCAGGGATTAAAGCAATCCAGTGTCGCAAAATCCGTTGGGGTAAAGAATGGAACGATTTCGGCATATGAGAACGGCATACGAACCCCTTCGTTCGTTACTTTGACAAAACTTGCAGAAGTCTATGGCGTTTCTGTGGATTATCTGATTGGAAACGAATACAAAAACGAAACCGTGTTTTCTCATCTGCATGGTTGGCAAAGAGAGTTTGTAGTGGAAGTTGCAAACCTGCTAATACATAAATACGATCGCTAATTTGCGATAACGTCAGCAAGCATTCGTGGTATTATGAATTACGGTAATCCATTTGTACTCGCAAAACGGATGTTTGCCAGACCTTATCTATATATCATTTGCACCTTGAAAATAAAAGAGCATGGGTGCGCTCCTATGAAGCAAGCGCCGGAAAGCTGCAACCCGCTGGGTTAAATGAGCAGATCAGCAGCGACCGTCGGCGGCTGAAGACCGACGGATTAGCAGGTTTATCAAAAATATAACCTGCTATTGGTTATTGAGCATCAAAGTAGCCTTGGTCTCTGACAGTTGTGGCTACTTTGATGCTTATCATCCAACTTATTATGTGCCAGTGGAAGGAAAAATATGAACAAAGAGGTGTATATTCATGACAAAAATTGCATACAGTGCTCCGGAAGTTGCACAATTACTCGGCATAAGCAAAAGTGCAGCATATAATCTGATGCATCGTGAAGACTTTCCATCGTTCCGAATTGGTAGACGATGGCTGATACAGGAAAGCTGTTTAAATGAATGGATAGAAAAACAGCCTGACCTCAGTAAAATCACGGCCCATAATTAAATTTATATGTTATAATAATGATAATATCCAGAAGAGTATGTGCCAGAAAGGAGTCTATGGATAAAATGGCACGAAAAGCAAAAAAGCGAGAAGCCGGAAGCGGAACCATTACTAAAAGAAATGATGGTAGATGGCAAGCACAGTATGTATCAGGACGAGACACTGCTACAGGTAAAATCATTCGTCATACGATTTATGGTAAGACGCAACGTGAGGTTGCTGAAAAACTGCGATCCGCGATCTCTTGCATCGACAATGGCACTTTTCAAGAGCCTAGGAAAATAACGCTTGCTGAATACGCAAAAGAATACATAGAGAACCATGTGTCTACATTATCACCATTAACACAAGTCTCATATGAAAAAAATCTTCGTATTCATATTTTGCCTGCGTTAGGGAAGCGAAAACTGACGGATTTAACCAGACGAGATATTCAAGCATTTGTTTCTTCGTTGGGTAAAAACGGGAAAGAGTTGTCTCCAAAAACCATCCGAGTAATCCACGGGGTCTTACATGCATTGTTAGCTGCAGCAAAAAGAGATGAGATTCTTTTCCGGAATGTAGCTGATGATTGTACATTACCGCGCGTCACACAGACAAAAGCGAAAGCCATTACCACCGATCAATTAAAGCCGTTTCTCGATGCAATCAGACACGATAAGTTTTATCATATATACTATATTGCTATTTTCTCTGGACAACGAGAAGCTGAGGTGCTTGGTTTACGATGGGATGATGTATACTGGGAGACAAATAGTATCGTGATTCGTCAACAGCTACAGATTGTTCCCAACACAAAACCTGCCCAATATCAATTGGTTCCTCCTAAAGAAAACAAACAACGCCGAATTATACTTGCTCAAAGCGCAATGCAAATTTTGCGTTGCCAGCTTATCAAACAGCAAAGAATGCAATTGCAAGCTGGTTCTTTGTGGAGTAATCAATTGAATCTGGTATTTACAAATGAATTCGGAAAACCGCTTCATCATTTTGCGGTTTACAGTCATTTAAAAACTATCCTCAGCAGTTGTGGAATGGAAGATTTTACATTCCATTCATTGAGGCATTCATTCGCCACAATCTCCATCGAAAACGGAGATGATATAAAAACAGTACAAGCAAATTTAGGGCATCATGCAGCTGCGTTTACATTGAAGACATATGCTCATGTAAGTGATCGAATGCAGCAAAACAGTGCAGCCCGCATGGAGGAATTGATCTCTTCTTTGGAAGCAGCAGAATAACAGTTGCTGTCAAGATTGCTGTCAGTTTTTTTGAAGCCGCTTAATAAGTTGAATAATATAGCGAATAAATGCAAAAATCCTCACTTCTCATAAAGAAAAGTGAGGAAATTTGGTGGACCTGAAGAGATTCGAACTCTCGACCTCTCGGATGCGAACCGAACGCTCTCCCAGCTGAGCTACAGGCCCATGTTATGAAATTTTTGAAGATGTGAACCGCTTGGCGATCACATGAGATACGCCTCAAAAAAGAGGGGCATATAAATGGCC
>NZ_CALWJK010000058.1 GCF_944380975.1 uncultured Agathobaculum sp.
ATTGTAGCTTAGGCATGAGACGGAAAGAAGCCCAGCCGGATGCTGGGCTTCCAACCAATAATTATTGTAATAGGAGGAGAATATATGTACTGCGTACGCAATGTAACGGACGATCTTTATTGGGTCGGCGCGAACGACCATCGTCTTGCTTTGTTTGAAAATATCCATCCCATCCCGCGCGGCGTGTCCTACAACGCGTATCTGCTGCTGGATGAGCAAACCGTGCTGTTTGACACGGTCGACTGGTCGGCTTGCCGCCAGCTGCTGGAAAACATCGAGCACCTGCTGGACGGCCGCCCGCTGGATTATCTGGTCATCAACCACATGGAGCCTGACCACGGTGCTTCCATCGAGGAGGTTTTGATCCGTTATCCGTCGGTCAAGGTGATTTCCACCGAAAAGGCGTTTATGCTCATGCGCCAGTTTGGCTTTGATATCGACGGCCATGAACAGATCGAGGTCAAGGAAGGCGATACCCAGAGCTTCGGCAAGCATGTGGTGACCTTTGTCGCCGCGCCCATGGTGCATTGGCCTGAGGCCATGGTGACCTTTGACACCACCAACGGCGTGCTGTTCTCGGCCGATGCGTTTGGCTCGTTCGGTGCGCTGGACGGCAAACTGTTCGCGGACGAAGTGAACTTCGACCGCGACTGGATTGACGATGCCCGCCGTTATTTGACCAACATCGTCGGTAAATATGGCCCTCACGTTCAGCTGCTACTTAAAAAGGCGGCGGGTATTCTGGATCAGATCAAATTCATCTGCCCGCTGCACGGTCCGGTCTGGCGTGAAAATCTGGGATACTTCATCGACAAGTACGACCACTGGAGCCGCTATGAGCCGGAGGAAAAGGGCGTTATGATCGTTTACGCCTCGATGTACGGCAACACGGAAGCCGCGGCGCAGGCATTGGCAAGCCGTCTATGCGAAAAGGGCGTCACCAATGTACGTCTGTACGATGTTTCCAACACCCATGTTTCTTACCTGATTTCCGAAACCTTCCGCCTGAGCCATGTCGTGCTGGCGTCGGTCACCTATAATCTGGGCATCTATCCGGTCATGCACAATTATCTGATGGATATGAAGGCGCTCAATCTGCAAAACCGCACCTTCGCCATCATCGAGAACGGGTCTTGGGCAGTCAAGTCGGGCGATCTGATGCAGAAATTCATTGATGAAGAGCTGAAAAACATGACCGTGCTCAACGAGCGGCTGTCTATGGCTTCCGCACTGCTGCCGGATAAGGCCGGCGAACTGGATACACTTGCGGATGTGATCGTCGAATCGGTCAATCAGTAAACCCACCCGCTATTCAAAACACACGACACTCTTCACATATCCCCCAAAAAAGCGACGTCCCCATCGGATTATAACCGCTAGGGACGTCGCTTTGCGCATATAAAAATCTTTATGCAAGTACGATCCGCTTATCTCACGAGACCGGCACCCGGTAAGTACCCACCACGGGAACCAGTCGTGCCGCCAGAGCAGCCGCTGCCAGTGCCTTGACGATATCCACGCCAATCGTCGGCACAAAGCAGGTGACAAACAGTGTCCACATGCCAATCGGATCGTTCATATAAAACGCTTTGATGCCCCAGAACCAGACCATGCCGATCACATAGACCACCGCGATATTGACCAATGCCGCAACTGCATAGACGGCAAAGCCTCGTTTGGATGCGCGCTGCACGATCAGCCCAGCCACCAAGGCTCCCAAAGCAAAACCAATGATGCAGCCAAAGGTCGGCTGGAAGATATACTGCGGTCCGCCGCCGCCTGTGAAGATCGGCAAGCCAGCCAGCCCCAAAACCATATAAGCCGTGCAGGCCAACGTGCCATAACGCGGTCCCAGCAGCAAGCCGGCCATAGTGGTAAACAGGGTTTGCAGCGTAAACGGCCACAACGGGATTGGGATTCGAATAAACGCGCCGACCGTTACCAATGCAGTAAATAATGCACTGAGCACCAGCATACGGGTGTTGGTTCTTTGATTCTGCTCCATAGGAATACTCCTTTTCCGTTTTTCGGTATGAGTATACCACACCTCATTCGCATTGTCAACTTATTATTTATATATGGTTGACATATGGTTGGCATTCAGTTATTCTTGACAACGCACTGCGATTTCAGTATAATAGAACTACTATTTGCGGGTGTAGTTCATCGGTAGAACGGCAGCTTCCCAAGCTGCATAGGTGGGTTCGACTCCCATCATCCGCTCCAAAGTGAAAAGCCCGCCATTGGCGGGCTTTTTTTCATGCTCTCTTTGCGGTTCAGCAGATGTCGAACAGGCGTTTTCCGTTTTCGGTTGTGATGCGCTCGACTTCTTCCACCGCAACGCCCTTAATCTCAGCAATCGTTTCGACCATGCGGTGTACATACAGCGACGAATTGCGCCGACCACGGTACGGTTCAGGCGCCATATAAGGGGAATCCGTCTCAACCATCAGCCGGTCAAGCGGCGCCTCGCGGATGACCTCGATCGCACGGCGCGCGTTCTTGAAGGTAATCACGCCCGTGAACGAAAGATGATATCCCAGCGCCAGCAGTTCACGCGCCATCTCGACGCTGCCCGCGAAGCAATGGAACACACCCGGCACGCCTTTGTACCGCCGCGCAGTCTCCAGACAGTCCGCATGCGCATCGCGATCGTGTACGATCACCGGCTTGCCCAGCTCGCGCGCCAGCTCCATCTGACGCGCAAACACGACCTGCTGCCGCGCACGGGCGCGCTCGTCCTTCTCCCAGTAATAGTCCAGCCCAATCTCCCCGATCGCGCGCACACGCGGCTCAGACTCGACCATTTTTTTAATGACCACAAGGTCATTATTCCAGTTTTCGTTGATATTTTCCGGATGAATGCCGACCGCCGCATATACAAACGGGTATTTTTGTGCATAGCTTATCGCCTTGCGCGAAGTCTCCACATCGCAGCCCGGGTTGAGGATCAACCCGACATTGTGCGCTGGCATGGAGGACAACAGCGCGTCGCGGTCCTCGTCAAAGCGTGCATCATCATAGTGTGCATGGGTATCAAATAGCATAGCGTTCTCCTTTTACAGCCAGCCGAAGTGCGCACAGGCATTCCACAAGCCGTCCTGATCGACCGGGTCGGTCACATAATCGGCCATCTGCTTGAGCGCATCGCGCGCATTGCCCATGGCGATGGAAAACCAGCCTTGTCCGAACATGCACACGTCGTTCGACCCATCCCCAAAGATAACCACGTCCTCATTCGGGATGCCGAGCCGCTCGATCATGCGGCGGATGCCGTTCTGTTTTTCGGTTGGCTCGATGAGCAGGATATCGCGGTTGTACCGCACCGTGGGCAGCGTGCTGCAGTCGATCTCATGCTCCTGCTCCGCTGTACACACGATATTGACCTTATACAGCACATCCAGTGCGTGGTAATCAAACGCCGGGTCATACCGCGTTGGGAAATATTCGGGCGGTGCAAAATCCAGATAGCGTTTGTCACTGGTCACACAGATGCGCTCATTGACCGGTGTAACCGCCCATGGAATATCCGCCGCTTGCAGACGGTCGATCAGCGCAATGCACTCCGCGACCGGCAGGCTTTTCATCTCCGCAATCTTCCCACCAACGGTCAGGCTATATCCGCCATCCGCAACGAAGTCAGAAAAGCCGTGCTGCGTGGCAAAGCCCGCCGCCGACGCTTGCAAGCGACCGGTAGCGAGCGCTGTGAAGTGCCCATTGGCTCGCAGCTGTTCCAGACAGCGCACCGCGCTCTCGGGCATGACCATGGTCTGCCCGATACTCAGCGTGCCGTCGATATCAAAAAAGAAATATTTTTTCTGCATGGTTGTTCCTTATGGTTTTTCTATTTGTCAGTTGGTGTCCACCGTGCGCGTCACATCCACCACGCCCTTGATCGAGCGCATGCGGCTGATGAGGTTATCCAGCTGGTGGACGCCCGCAACGTCTACCATGGCGTTGATGATGCCATAACCATCGTTGAGATCGCGCGCGGAAATCTCATGCACGTTGATCTTGCAGGCAGCGAGCACCGCTGTCACATCGCTCAGCACACCAATACGGCTGCGCGTCGAAATCTGCAGACCGGTGGAGAACCGGTTGGCGCGGTCGGAGATCGCCAGATCCTCGTCCCACCACGCGCGCACCCAGCGGTCCGGGTCCTCTTGCATGTGGACATTGACGCAGTCGCGCCGATGGATGGACACGCCATAGCCGCGCGTGACAAAGCCAACGATCTCATCGCCCGGAATCGGCGTACAGCAGCGCGCAAACTTGACCAGACAGTTGTCAATGCCCTCGACCACCACGCCGGTGGTCGAACGAGTGACGCGCTTGGGCTGCTGCTCCGGCTGCGGCTGCGCCGCGCGTTCCGCCAGTTCGCGCTGACGGCGCAGCTTGCCAACATCGTCTTTCACCTTGTTGATGACCTTGGTCAGCGTGATACCGCCGTAGCCAATGGCAGCATACAGCTCGTCGAGCGTATTGAACGAGAACTTGTTAAGCGTATTTTTGCGCACTTCCTCGTTCTCATAGAAGCCGTTATACAGCAGATTTGCGCGCAGCTCACGGTCCAGATCCTCGCGGCCGTTGATGATGTTCTCCTCGCGGCACTCCTTCTTGAACCACTGCTTGATCTTGTTGCGCGCCTCAGTGGTCTTGACGATCTTGACCCAGTCGCGGCTTGGTCCGTGCGCCTCTTTCGAGGTCAAAATTTCTACAATATCGCCGTTTTTGAGCTGGCTGTCGATCGGCGCGATGCGGCCGTTGATCTTGCAGCCGGTCATACGGTTGCCGACCGCGGAGTGGATGGCGTAAGCAAGGTCGATCGGGGTCGCGCCCGCGGGCATATTGACCACGTCGCCCTTAGGCGTAAAGACGAACACCTCGTCAGCAAACAGGTCGACCTTGATGTTCTTGATGAAATCCTCCGCCTCGGTGTCCTGCTGTGCTTCCAGCAGCTGCCGAATCCACGCAAATGTTTCCTCATTGCCCTTTTTGCTCAAGCCCTGCTTGTATTTCCAGTGCGCCGCTACGCCGTATTCCGCCATTTTGTGCATTTCGGTCGTGCGGATCTGAATCTCGAACGGCACGCCCGCGCGTCCGATGACCGTCGTGTGCAGCGACTGGTATCCGTTGGGCTTGGGGGTCGAGATATAGTCCTTGAATCGGCCCGGAATGGGCTTATAGAGGTCGTGCACATAACCGAGCACGTTGTAGCAGTCCGCCACCGTGTCGACGATCACGCGCACCGCACAGATATCATAAATCTCGTCGATCGTTTTGTGCTGCGCGTACATTTTGCGGTAAATCGAATAGATATGCTTGACGCGCGCCGAAATCGTGTTCTTGATATGCGCTTCCGCCAGCTTGGCGCTGATGCGGTCCTGAATGCGTTTGAGGAAAACCTCCTGCTGCTCGCTCTGCTTTTTCAACCCCTCAACGATCTCATTATAGCCAATCGGATCGAGGATTTTGAGCGACAAATCTTCCAGTTCCCACTTGATGCGGCTCATGCCCAAGCGGTGGGCGATGGGCGCATAAATCTCCATGGTTTCCAGTGCCTTGTCGCGCTGCTTGCGCTCGGGCAGATACTGGAAGGTGCGCGCGTTGTGCAAGCGGTCAGCCAGCTTAATGAGGATGACGCGGATGTCCTTTGCCATAGCAAGGAACATCTTGCGCAGGTCCTCGAACTGCTCCTGCTCCTTGGAGTAGCGCAGCATGCCCAGACGGGTAACACCGTCGACCAGTTCGGCAACCGGCGTGCCGAATTTATTTTCAATTTCCTTATAGCCGAAGTTGGTATCCTCAATGCAGTCATGCAGCAGCGCCGCGCAGATCGAGTCGGTATCCAGCCCCATCTCGACCACGATTTCCGCAACAGAAACCGGATGGATGATGTATGGCTCACCGTTTTTGCGCTTTTGTCCCTCATGCGCCGCCGCCGCGCACTCATAAGCGGCGCGGATCTTGCGGATGTTCGCCTGCGGGTTCTGCTTCTGCACACGCTCGATCAAAAAGTCCAATTTATTCTGCATACTTCGTTCCCCCATTCTTCAGCCCGCCATACTTTGCAGCGTGGCAAGAACGACCGAGCCGGATATATCCGCCTTACCCTCGTAAGGCTTGAGCAGGATGTTGAGCATCCCTTCTTTGAAATGGTAACTGATCAGCCCGGACTCGGAAAATACGTCCAGACAGACGAATAACTTGCCGATGTTGATATCGCGGCGGCTCTCCCACGCCACGCGGCGTGAAAGCGCACCATCCGGCACAGACAGTCTACCGTCCTCCGCGCGGCACACGATATGCCGCCACACTGCCACCAAATCCTTGCGGTCGGGCAGCAGCAGGCGCGCCTCGCGCGCGGTCAGCGGCCCATCGGCCATATAGGTGTTATACACATTGAGCAGCTTCTGGTCGGCCAGATGCTCGCAATCGCTCAGCTGCGCGTCGCACAGCGTCAGCTGCACGGTGCGGCGGCCGCGGAACTCGTTGATTTCCAGATGGAAGGCCGCGTCAACGCGGTTGCCTTCGACAAAGCCTAGTCCGCCTGCGCCCGTGCCGAACCAAATCGCAGAAAAGCGCATGCCGTCTTTGACCAGCGTCATGCGCACATGCCGGTCGGACGAAATGGGCGTGATATCCTCCGCGACCATGTCTTTCATGCAGAACACCGGCTCGGCGTTGCGCATGCCGTATGGCTCGAGCACGTTCAGCGCCTCGATGTTCTCCTCGGTCAGCCATTCAGGCTGCACCATGCAGTCGATGTGCAGCTGCGGCACCAGCTCCGCCATCGTGACATGGCTCTCTGCATAGGCGCGCAGCCGCTCACGCAGCGTATCCACCTGATCTGCGCTCACCGTCAGACCAGCAGCCAGCGCATGCCCGCCGTACCGCTCGAGCAAGTCCTCGCACGAAGTCAGCGCGTCAAACAGGTTGAACCCGCCCACCGAGCGGCCCGAGCCTTTGCCTGTACCGTCCTCGTCGAGCGAGATGAGCACGACCGGACAGCCGTACCGGTCGCACAGACGCGAACAAACAATGCCGATCACACCGTGGTGCCAGCCTTTTTCCGCCAGCACAATGATTTTATCCTCAAGAGGATTGTATTCCTTGCGCAGACGGGCGAGCGCCTGCGTCAATATCTGGTTTTCCTCGTTCTGCCGCAGCTTGTTCTGCTCGCACAGCTGCGCAGCCAGCGACTGCGCGCGCACCGGGTCGTGCGTCAAGAACAGCTCAGCGGCCAGTTCGGCGCGTCCCATGCGGCCGGCAGCGTTGATGCGCGGCGCGAGAACAAAGCTGATGGTGGACGAGGTCAGGCGTTTATGCTTCATGCCCGCTTCGCGCAGCAGCATTTCCAGACCGACGTTGCCGGTTTCCGCCATTTTCTTCAGCCCTGCCGCCACAATGATACGGTTTTCGCCCGTAATGGGCATCACATCCGCAACCGTGCCCAGCGCCACCAGATCGGCATACCGCTCGAGCACCGCTTCCGTATTGCCCTCGAGCGCGCAGATCAGCTTGAACGCCACGCCCACGCCCGCCAGACTATCGAACGGATAGGTGCAATCCGGCCGCTTATAATCGACCACCGCATCCGCTGCGGGCAGCGCGTCATGACATTCGTGATGGTCGGTGATGACCACCTGCATACCCAGCTCGCGCGCGACCGCGATCTCCTCGTCAGCGGTGATACCGGAATCAACCGTAATGAGCAGACGCGTGCCCTTCTCATACAATTCCTCCATCGCCGCGCGGGACAATCCGTACCCCTCACGCAGACGGTTGGGGATATAATATTCGCATTCTGCGCCGCAGCTGCGCAGATAATCCACCAGCGTGCAGGTGGCGGTCACGCCATCCACATCATAGTCGCCGTACACCACGATACGCTCACCGCGCGCAATCGCGCCGCGCACCACGGAAACAGCTTTGTCCATATCCGCCAGCAGAAATGGATCGTGCAGGCCGGATATATCGCAGCTCAGGTAATCCGCTGCGGCCTCGGGCGTGTCAATCCCGCGCGCGACAAGCACAGCTGCGGTCAGCGGGGCATACCCGCCCTCCTCCGACAACGCGCGCACGCGCGCCTCAGCGGGGTCGGCAATCACCCATCGCTTTGTTTTCATATGTCTCCCTCATTTATTTTATATTACCATTATTATACCAAAACGCGCCACAAAGCTCAACATTTTTATGCAAATTGTCAAAAGCGGGCATTTCACAAGGAAACACCCGCTTTTTTCACGCAAAAAGCCGTCTTATTCTTCTGTTTTCTCCGCATTCTGCCGTTCGAGCACCCGTCCGAGGTACTGTCCGGTGTAGGAACCCGGGCAAGCCGCGACCTCCTCCGGCGTGCCAGCTACGACCAGACGGCCGCCGCCATCGCCGCCCTCGGGGCCAAGGTCGAGGATATAATCAGCCGTTTTGATCACATCCAGATTGTGTTCGATCACGACCACGGTATTGCCCGCATCGACCAGCTTTTGCAGTACATCGACCAGCTTATGCACATCCGCGACGTGCAAGCCAGTGGTGGGCTCGTCGAGAATATAGATGGTCTTGCCGGTCGAGCGCTTGGAAAGCTCGGTGGCGAGCTTGGCGCGCTGCGCCTCGCCGCCGGACAGCGTGGTGGACGACTGACCGAGTTTGACGTACCCCAAGCCAACCTCGCGCATGGTTTCCAGCCGTCTGGCGATTTTCGGCACGTTGGCGAAAAACTCGCACGCCTCGTCCACCATCATGTCGAGCACTTCATAGATATTCTTGCCCTTGTAGCGCACCTCAAGCGTTTCTTTGTTGTACCGCTTTCCCTTGCACACATCACATGGAACGTACACATCCGGCAGGAAGTGCATCTCGATCTTCAAAAGGCCGTCGCCCGCACAAGCTTCGCATCGGCCGCCCTTGACGTTGAAAGAAAACCGGCTCGGCCCATAGCCGCGCGCCTTGGCATCCGCCGTTTTTGCGAACAGGTCACGGATATCGTTGAACACACCCGTATAGGTTGCCGGGTTGGAACGCGGCGTGCGCCCGATGGGCGACTGGTTGATGTCAATGACCTTATCGAGATTGGAAAGGCCGATGAATTTATCATGCGCGCCCGCGCGCGTTTTCGCGCCGTTCAGCTCAGCGGCAAGCTTTTTGTACAAAATCTCGTTGACAAAGGAGGATTTGCCCGAGCCCGACACGCCGGTCACGCAGGTAAACGTCCCGAGCGGAATGGTAAAGTCGGTGTGCTTTAAGTTGTTCACCGCGCAGCCCTTGACCGTCAGCTTTTTGCCGTTGCCCTTGCGGCGCACCGCAGGTACGGGGATGCACTTGCGGCCGGACAGATACTGTCCGGTGATGGAGGTTTCACTTTTCAGCAGATCGTCCACCTTGCCCTCAAACACGACCTCGCCGCCGTTTCGACCCGCACCAGGGCCGATATCCACAATGTGATCCGCCGCGAGCATGGTGTCCTCGTCGTGCTCGACCACGATCAGCGTATTGCCGAGATCGCGCAGACGTTTGAGGGTCGCGAGCAGCTTGTCATTGTCGCGCTGGTGCAGGCCGATGGACGGCTCATCCAGAATATACAGCACGCCCATCAGAGACGAACCGATCTGAGTGGCAAGGCGGATACGCTGGCTCTCGCCGCCCGACAACGTGCCGGACGAGCGCGAAAGCGTCAGATATTCCAAACCGACCGACTGCAAGAAGCCCAGCCGATCCATGATTTCCTTAATAACGCGGTCACCGATTTTGTGCTGCATCTCGGTCAGCTGCAAGGTATGCAGAAACTCCATCGCCTTGACGACCGACTTTTCGGAAAACTCCGCAATGTTCAGCCCTCCAACCGTCACCGCCAGCACCTCAGGCCGCAGGCGGCGTCCGTGACACGAGGGACAGGGAATCTCGCTCATGCACTCTTCGATCTCGCTACGTGCGTAGTCGCTCGAAGTTTCCTTGTAGCGGCGCTCCAGATTGCACACGATGCCCTCAAACGGCTGGCGCATCACGCCGCCCGACACACGGCTGACCGAAAGCTCAAGCGGCTCATCGCCCGTACCGTACAGCAGCTCGTGTACCGCCGCGTCGCTCATCTCCTCGATCGGCGTGTCCAGCGTAAAGCCGTGCTTTTTGCCAAGAGCGGTGAAATACATGCCCGCGATCGTGCCCGGCTCGGCGCTGCCCCAGCCGGAGGCGCGAATCGCACCCTTGCGGATGGACAGCTTGCGGTTGGGCAGAATGCGGTCGGGGTCGACGCGCATCTGCATCCCCAGTCCCGTACACACCGGACATGCACCGTAGGGGTTATTAAACGAGAACATGCGCGGGGTGAGTTCCTCGATGGAAATGCCGCAGTCCTCGCAGGCATAGTTCTGCGAGAAAGTGATCGGCTCGCCGCCGACCACGTCCGCAATCACCAGACCGCCCGACAGCGCCGCCGCGGTTTCCACCGAGTCGGTCAGGCGGCTGCGCACATCCGCACGGATAGCAATACGGTCAACCACAATCTCAATGTTGTGTTTTTTTGTTTTTTGCAGCTTGATCTCCTCGGACAAGTCGCGCATTTCGCCGTCCACCCGCACGCGGACATAACCCTGCCGTCGCGCGTCCTCGAACACCTTGACATGCTCGCCCTTTTTGCCGCGAATGACCGGCGCAAGAATCTGCACGCGCGTTTTTTCTTCCAGCGTCATCAGCCGGTCGATGATCTGGTCGATGGTCTGCTGATGGATCTCCTTGCCGCACTTGGGGCAGTGCGGCGTGCCGATGCGCGCCCAGAGCAAACGCATGTAGTCGTAAATCTCGGTGACCGTGCCGACCGTCGAGCGCGGGTTCTGCGAAGTGGTTTTCTGGTCGATCGAGATGGCGGGCGACAGGCCGTCGATGTAGTCCACATCCGGCTTGTCCATCTGCCCCAAAAACTGCCGCGCGTAGCTGGACAGCGACTC
>NZ_CALWJK010000059.1 GCF_944380975.1 uncultured Agathobaculum sp.
ATCCGCTATTTCTTCTACAATGGCGGCAACGACTCCATGGATACCTGCAACAAGGTTTCCAAGTATATGATGAAGTCTGGCTACGAGTGCCGCGTCATGGGCATTCCGAAGACCATCGACAACGACCTGTTCGGCACCGACCACTGCCCGGGCTTTGCTTCCGCTGCGAAGTATATCGCTACCTCCTGCATGGAGATCTATCAGGACGCACGTGTTTACGACACCGGCATGGTTTGTGTGGTTGAGATCATGGGCCGTCACGCTGGCTGGCTGGCTGGTGCTGCTGGTCTGGCTACCGCAATGGGCGCAGGCCCGGATCTGATCTACCTGCCGGAGACCGACTTCGACATGCAGAAGTTCCTCGCTGACGTCAAGCGCATCTACGAAGAGAAGGGCAACTGCCTGGTTGCTGTTTCTGAGGGCATCCACTATGCGGACGGCTCTTTCGTTTCCGAGGCAAAGACCTCTGCGACCGACGGCTTCGGCCATGCACAGCTGGGCGGTCTGGCTGCTATGCTGGCGGACACCGTTAAGAACGAGCTGGGCTGCAAGGTTCGCGGCATCGAGCTGAGCCTGCTCCAGCGCTGCGCTGCACACTGTGCTTCCAAGACCGACGTTGACGAGTCCTACATGTCCGGTAAGGCTGCTGTTGAGAACGCTGTTGCCGGCAAGACCGACTATATGCCGGGCTTCAAGTGCACCCGCGACGAGAACGGCTACAAGTGCGAGATCGAGCTGCTGCCGCTCTCCGAGGTTGCGAACACCGAGAAGAAGGTTCCGCGCGACTGGATCAACGAGGAAGGCAACGGCGTAACCGAGAAGTTCGTCGAGTATGCTATGCCGCTGATCGCTGGCGAGAACGTAGGCCCGAAGGTAAACGGCCTGCCGCGTTTTGCTAAGCTCAAGAAGATCATGGCAGAAGCATAAGTTCTTCTTTCAATGAAATAGCGCCTTGCGGCGCAGGATGATAAAAACGGGCAAAGCCGCAAGGCTTTGCCCGTTTGCCTTTCCGAAAGGTGGGATAGAGATGAAAAAGCAGCTTTCCACCCCCGTTCTGGGCACACTGGCCATCGCCGCATGGCTTACGGCAAACGGCCTTGCCACTTGGCTTAACTTCGCGTATGATGACGCCTTTGGTATCAATGCAGTCTATCTGTGGATCTGGGGTGCTGCAACACTGTTGATTCCCTTGCTAGCTGTCGAGTACATTGAGCGCGAACGCCCCGACCATATGTCGCGTTGGCAGGGTGCGCTGCTGTTGTTGCTATGCACTGCACTAATCTATCTACTGCTGGAGTACGGCGGCTGGTACATGTGGTATCGGCTTGACATCTGGTGGCTATGCCTGCTGGTACTAATTGGAATTGCAATCTGGCTGTATCGGCTTCTGCCCTTCCGCCAACCAATGCAGCCGCGTCCTGCACGCAGCCGGATGCAGAACACTTTTATCCTACTGCTGATATTTTATGCGCCGCTTCTCGTAATACTACCGCTGTACCTGCTGGTCATGCATCCGGTCTCGGTTGCACAGATCACACCGATTGGTGAAGCCGAAGGCGGCAGATACATCGGACGCATCACGGGTGACCGAACGGAAAACCCACTCGGCCTCTACTTTTTCGTGAATGATGATAGTGAGCGTTGGTATTATTATGATGTGCTGACCGGTGAGCCGGTTGATTACGGTGATTCGTTTAACCCCTATTGAGGCTTTTCAAAAAGCCTCAATTTTTTTGCAGTAATTCCTCTTCCCCATGCGTCAAATGATTGGAAAGGATGTGAAGCCGCTGTGGAACCGAACGAAACCAAAACCCTCTCGTATCTGCAGGACGAGGACGGCTTTGCACGCCTGCTCGATGATTGGGGTGACCGACTGCTGCGTTTATGTACTCTTTATCTGAAAGATGTTCATCTGGCCGAGGACGCGGTGCAAGAAACGCTGCTGCGGACATGGCGTAAAGCAGACACGTTCCACGGCGAAGGCAGTGAAACAACTTGGATCACCCGCATTGCAATCAACGTATGCAAAAGCTATCTTCGTTCTCCTTGGAAGCGCCGCCGCGCCCCTGCCGAAGAGTTGGATACACTGCTTGCCCCTACGGATGATCCACAGGTGGATGACACGCTGCCGCGCGCAATTCTGGCGCTTTCACGTCCTTACCGCGAAGTGATCATCTTGTACTATTATCAGGAGCTCAAAGCGCGCGAAATCGCAGACGTTTTACATGTGGATGTCTCGACTGTCACCGCTCGCCTATCCCGCGCCCGCAAAATGCTGCGCGAAGCCTTGAAAGGATGGTACTACGATGAATAAACGCAATATGAGGAGGGATCTGGATATGATGATGCAAAATATCTCGCTTTCGCCCGAACGGCGCACAGCAATTCTCCAACAGCTTCATTCTCGCCGTACTAAGCCGCGTTGGACAGCAGGAAGAATTGCTTTGGCAGCGGTGCTCGCTGCACTGCTGACCTTTTCCGCGTTTGCTGCCGCAATTCCCGCGCTTCGAGCCGCATTGCAAAATGCACTGGGTAGCTTTACCGAACAAAGCCAACCAATCACCGGTATCGTCGTCGAGGATAACGGCATTGAAGTGCGGCCGGTGGCCGCGCTGGCAAGCAGCAATCTCGTGCGCGTATGGGTTGAGGTACAGGACAAAACCGGCGACCGACTCAGCAACGATATGCTAATCAACGGCTGGATCGACCATGAACAGGATAAAGACGCGCCGGCCATCAACGGATGGAGAGGCGGCGAACGAGTAGTATACTATGACGAAAATAGCCACACGGCACTCATCGAGATCTACGAAATTGGCCGTTCGATTGCGGATGGCACTGAAGTCAGCGTGTCTTTCAGCAGTTTCCAGCCTGCCGAATGTACGGAGGAAACGGTTGATTTCCCGCGCGAAATGCTATCCGTCACTGGACTGAAAAACATGACGGAGGAGATGGGCGTGCCGCTCTTTGCAGAGCACATTCCGCTAATTCCTGAACAGACACCCTGCGAACTGGAAGGCAGCGACCGCGTCCGCCTGTCCTCGGTCGGCTTTGGCGAGGACGGCAAGCTGCATATTCAAGCCGCTTTTCTGGGCGAAGCAAATCATTCCGGCAGCAGTATACACAGTAGAGTAACCGACGAACGTGATCCAGAACAGTATTTGGGCGGCGGGAGATACTTTCTGTACAACGACCAATGGTATTATGACGAAGTATTTGACATCACTCCGGAAGATCTCCCCTATCTGACCTTTGGCGACTTGCAGGGCACTTATCAGCTGCACGACCCCGTCGAAGGCATCTGGTCATGCACCATTACAGTGGAGACAGCCGATGAAGTTGTTTACCATCCGAACGTACAGGTCGGCGGCGCGCTGGTCGAAGAAATCCGCGTCTCTGAAATCGGAATATCTGCCCGTTCTTCCAGTAAGGGCACTAAGCTTGGCTATCGTCCCACCTACGCCATAACCAAAGATGGCGAAAAGCTGTACCTCACCAATAACTGCATCGACGGCGGCTGGGGTACTGTACTGGACGACAGCGATGCTCCTTTTCCGGACGGCATGGGCTACGCACACGACCAATGGAAATTTGATGAACCGCTTGACCCGTCCGAGATCGTTCTGCTGAACTTTGACGGCGTGGATGTTCCCCTACAATAACTCAAAAATCCTCTCCAAAAAGGAGAGGATTTTTTCACCGCCTTGCAAGAACATTTGTTCGGTGGTATAATACATATATCATGCAAAGGAGGTGCGTGGCATGGAACAGCAAACCCTGTTCGGCGGAGACAGCACCCGCCCCCTCGCGGCGCGGCTGCGCCCGCGCGATCTGTCAGAATTTGTCGGTCAAACTCATCTGTTAGGAGAAGGCAAAGTATTGCGTCGCCTGATTGAAAGCGACCGCATCAGCTCCATGATCTTCTGGGGACCGCCGGGCGTGGGTAAAACCACACTCGCGCGTATCATCGCGGGTCAGACCAAAGCCACGTTTATTGACTTTTCTGCCGTCACCAGCGGCATCAAAGAGATTAAGCAAGTCATGCAGCAGGCTGAAGATAACCGCCGCTTTGGCGAGCGTACCATCGTATTTGTCGATGAAATCCATCGCTTCAACAAAGCGCAGCAGGACGCTTTCCTTCCTTTTGTCGAAAAGGGCAGCATCATTCTAATTGGCGCCACCACCGAAAACCCTTCGTTCGAGGTCAACGGCGCGCTTTTGTCGCGCTGTAAGGTATTTGTGCTGCAAGCACTTACAACGAGCGACCTCACCTCTCTACTCTCCCATGCACTGACCGACCCACGTGGCTTTGGTGGGAAAAACATTCGCATTGAGCCAGATATGCTTGAAGCTATCGCCAATTTTGCAAACGGCGACGCGCGCACCGCATTGTCCACGCTCGAGATGCTTGTGCTCAACAGCGATATCGACGGCAAAATCGTTACGGTCACACGCGAAACACTGGAACAATGCATCTCCAAAAAGTCGCTGCTGTATGACAAGACCGGCGAAGAGCATTATAACCTCATTTCCGCGCTGCACAAGTCCATGCGCAACTCTGACCCTGACGCTGCAATCTATTGGCTTGCGCGCATGCTGGAATCGGGCGAAGACCCGCTCTATATCGCGCGGCGCATCACCCGCTTCGCCAGTGAGGATGTTGGTATGGCAGATTCCCGCGCGCTGGAAATCGCAGTGGCCGCCTATCAAGCGTGCCACTTCATCGGTATGCCTGAATGCAGTGTGCATTTGACGCATGCGGTCGTTTATCTGTCGCTTGCACCCAAATCAAACGCGCTATATGTCGCCTACGAAACAGCAAAAAAAGACGCGCTCAACATGTTATCCGAACCAGTTCCGCTGGTCATCCGCAACGCACCGACGCGCTTGATGAAAGAACTGGACTACGGCAAGGGCTATCAATGTGCGCACGACACGGTCGACAAACTCACCGATATGCAGTGTCTGCCGGATTCGCTCGAAGGACGTGAATACTACCATCCGACTGAACAAGGCTCCGAAAGCAAATACAAAGCGCGCCTTGCGCAAATCAAGGCATGGAAACTGCAACACCGCAAGCAATAATCACACAAATGAAAAGGCACGGCGATCGCCGTGCCTTTTCATTGCTATCTGACAATTTACCGAATCAAAAATGCGTCCGGCAGATACCGTCCCTCTGGATTTTGTGACAAAGTCGTCGGACTGGTGATTTCACGCCCCTGATACACCATCACAGATGACGAACCGCCATCCAACATGGAAGCCTGATAAGCATTGTATGATTCCATAATTTCCGCGCATCGCTCAATGGAAATACCGAAAGAATGGAATTGACGGCCATCTACCACCAGCATGATAACAGTTCCGTCCTCTGCCTGACCGATCGCAGTACGCGGCTGCTGCTCATTCAGACCCGTACCAGCCACCAGATTTTCTCCGTTGATGATTAGCGCCGGATGGAATTCCACCGCGTCGCGCAGGTTGGAAGTATCGGTAAATGCGCCAATCTGCAAATGATCCTGTTCGTCAAAGCCGATGATCTTCCATGTATCTCCCACAGCATCCTGCAGCTTTTGTCCTTGGCTTTTCAGGAAGCCATATGGCAAGCCACCGGTTCCATTTCCCTCATAATCCGCAAAACCGGACGCATTGATGCCCAGAATCGCATCATAGTTGCGCACCATGTCCGAAACATAAGAACCATACGAAAACAGGTCTTCACAAGTCCCGACAAATACATTTTCCGGCTTTTTACACAGCGCAATCTTACCGGCGTATTCCATACCCAAAGAATCCTCGCCGACAACTTCCGCAATCAAAATCCCATGCTCCGCGTTGATTACCAAAACCGTGTCCCCCTGTTTGGTGACAATGCCAGTATCATAGTTCTTTTTCGTGGGGTCCCCGATCAGACCAATGTTGATATGGTCATAACCATCCGCTATGTACTCCGGATTGTCCCGGAGAAATGCCTCAAAACTGTCCTCATCGAGTTCTGAAAAGGTTTGATAAAACTGTTCTTTCGGTGTAGACGCCGTATCATCCTCTTCGCCTACATTATCCCATGCGCTTGTAACGCCCTCTTGCTTCTGATTGAGCAAATAGCGCTTTGTCATCACCTCTTCGATGATGTCGTCCGGAATAAACCACGTAGCCAGCCATTGATGCGTCATGGTTCCCATTGCGGTTTCAATATACCACTCTCTCCACCGAGTGATAAATTCATTCGGCGTATACAGCAGAAAGGGGTAAACCACAGTCACGCATATCAGGAAAAAGCAGGTCAGCCCAAGGGCAAAGCGGTGTCGTGCGCCGTTCATCGTTGTTTACTCCTTTTCTGTCCGTCTCTCTATCGAAAGGGGTAGTTTTTCAGCCAATCATTTTGCGCTGCGCCGTCTCCGGCGAACAGCAGGTTTTGTGTTTTTCTTAACAGATTGCGCCGGTGCGGACGCCTTTTGCGCACGTGCCGCCAGCGCATCCTCCACCTTTTTCCGGATACGCGCGGCCGCTTCTTCACTCAGGGCATAGGCACGCGAAGGCGTGTGCGCATCCACGCGGGGTTCATTTTTTTCATAACGCGCATATGGATCATTGCGGCGGCCCCGTGTACGGGTTGAAGCAGACTTTCTTGCGCGCGGCGCAGCTGCTTTTGCGCGCTGTTCTTCCTGCACCTCTGCCGCTTTTTCCTTGCGGGAGGGACGCTTCGCGGCAGCATTTTTGCGCGCCTTTTGCTTTGCTGCCTTTTCTCGTGCTACATCTGCTGCAACCTCTTCTGCTGAAGCATTTTCCGAAACCGGCTTGCGGCGCGTACGCACATTGGTCGTTTTACGCTGACCGGATTCGCGTCCCGTCCGTTCATTTTCTTTTTCCGCATGCGGAATTTCACCGGCAAGCGGAATACGCTTGCCAATCAGCTTTTCAATATCCGCCAGATACGGTCTCTCAGAGCGATCGCAGAAAGAAATCGCCGTTCCCTCCTGCCCCGCGCGCCCTGTGCGGCCAATGCGATGAACATAAGTTTCCGGAATATTGGGCAAGTCAAAGTTGATGACCAGCGGCAGCTCATTGATGTCAATGCCGCGCGCGGCAATGTCGGTCGCAACCAGTACTGCAATCTTGCACGCTTTGAAATCCTCCAGAGCGCGCTGACGCTGATTCTGACTTTTATCGCCATGAATCGCTTTTGCCTGAATCCCAGCGCGATTCAAATCACGCGCAACGCGATCCGCACCATGCTTGGTTCGCGTGAAGACCAACGTCTGGTGTACGTTGCTTTGACGGATCGTGTCGATCAGCAGTTCCCTTTTTTCGGTTTTTCCCACCAAAAAAACCTTCTGTTCGATTTTTTCAACCGGTTTCGCAGACGGCGTAATGGAGATGCGCGCAGGATTGCTCAGCAAGCTGTCCGCCAGCGCCGCAATCTCCTTCGGAATGGTGGCAGAAAACAGCAGCGTCTGCCGCTTCGCCGGCAAATACTTGATGATGCGCTTGACATCCGGGAAAAAACCCATATCCAGCATACGGTCGGCCTCATCAAGCACAAAGCATTCGACTTTGTTCAGCTTCACGATGCCCTGCCCCATTAGATCCCACAGTCGTCCAGGCGTTGCGATGAGAATGTCCGCCCCGCGCGCGATGGCTTCCACCTGCGGCACCTGAGACACACCGCCAAAGATTACCGCTGCGGTGCACGGCGTATACCGCGCATACTGACAAACATTTTCATAAATCTGCAGCGCCAGCTCCCGTGTCGGTGTCAAGATCAACGCGCGGATCGTGCCGTTTTTCCCCTCCGACCGAGCCAGCCGCTGAATGATCGGAACCGAAAACGCGCAGGTTTTTCCGGTTCCGGTCTGCGCGCAGCCCATCAGATCATGCCCGTCCAAAACTGGCTGGATTGCCTTTTGCTGAATCGGCGTCGGTTCGTCATAGCCTGCTTCACGCAGCGCCTTGAGTATATTTTTTTCGATTTTTAACTCACTGAATTTCATATCCTTTGATCGTTTCCTTTTCAAAACTGGTGTATTTCGGCAAATCTATCTTGCCCGATTGCATGATAATGTGTTATACTGTTTTACAGTTGTCTTTGTTGAACTGTCATTTGCTATGAGGTGAAATTATTGCTCGATATTCTATCTCACGTTCTACCGGAAGCGTTTTTCGATGTTCTCAAGACCATCCCGCTCCTTCTTGTGGTGTATGCTCTTCTTTATTATATCGAAAACCGTCTGACCAATACGCCGGCTCTGCTCTCGCGCGCCGCACAGTTTGGCCCAGTTGTCGGCGCGCTGGCTGGAACAATACCGCAATGCGGTTTTTCCGCCGCCGCTGCTGCGCTCTTCTCCGCCGGATATCTTTCCCCGGCTACGCTGGTCGCTGTTTTTCTGGCCACCTCGGATGAAGCAGTCCCTGTCATGCTGGCGGGCGGTGCCAGTGTGCCGCAAGTCATCACGCTCTTGGTCGTCAAGTTTGCGATCGCCGTCATTGGCGGCTACATTCTGCGTTATACCGTATTCCGCAGCCACCGCCCCAATAGTGACGACGAGCTGGAAATCGAAATGTCGGCCTGCGATTGCAGCGCGGGCTCTCCGATCTGGAGCATCATCTGGCACACCCTGAAAACCGCATTTTTCCTGTTCGCCGTGCTTTTCGCCTTAAATCTGGTGGTACATCTCATCGGCGAGGATGTGCTGGCATCCCTTCTGCTGTCCAACAGTATCTTCCAGCCCCTACTCTGCGCCATCCTTGGCCTGATTCCTAGCTGTGCAATGAGCGTGCTGTTATCCGAACTGTTTGTCGGCGGCACTATCAGCTTCGGCGCATTGATTGCCGGCCTTTCCACCGGCGCAGGCTTTGGCTACATCGTATTGTTCGAGGAAAAAGAAGGGCGCCATCGCGCGCTGCCTGTCATTGCTGCCACCTTTGCCGTTGCCGTCATCGGCGGCACACTGGTGCAGATCTTCTTCGGCTGAACAAAACCGCATATGGAACGGTCTTCCCTATCGGGAAGGCCGTTTTTTATCCAAGCTCATGCAGCAGCTCGAGCGCACTATGCGCCCATGCCATATCGATTTTGGTAAAATCCCCGCCGGGCGTATACAAATAGGTTTCTACATCTTCCCGCAGCCGCTGATAAACCGTGCCCGGCATCGCCGCATACTGTTCCGCCCCATCGGACAAGACCGCCACAAAGCGGAAGTCTCCGGTGCGTTCATTCCATTCATGGAACAACAGCTCCACCACATCCAAATCACGATCGAGCTGTGTAAACAGCAACAGCTTCATGATTTCCACCGCGCGATCATCCAATCCGCGCTCCAGAATATTGATCTTTTCCCGAAACGCGTTGAGACTATCGACCATGCGCAGCGTATATCCGGCCAGCGGGTCAAACTGTGCCTTGGGGGCTTCGCCCTCCTCCGGCCACAGCCAAACCATAAACTGATTTGCCATATCGTGATACAAGCACGGATGCACCACAAGCACCGTCTCACCACAATTGGGGCATTTGACGCGGAAGCAGGACAGATCCTGTACCTGTGCCCGCAGTTCAGGATTGCGGTCGATATTGATATGATCGTGCACCTTATGGTCAGTCTCTGCCTGACAGTGCGGACAAGTAATCAGCATGATTCCTGTTTTCCTCCTCGATATATGCCCAATTGCAATTATTATACCACAGTTTTCCGCTGTGAAGCAAGCAATACGACATATCCTATACCTTAATTATCCTAAAGAAAAACGCATGGTGAACTGCCATGCGTTTTCACAGTACATATTTACGCTGCCGTGCCGCAGATCAGCGGATCGCGCATGACCAATCGCACGATCCAGACACCCGCCCAGAGCGCCATAACGCTCCACAGCAAAATACGCTCCCGCTTCTCAGTGCCAAGCAGTGGCTTTTTGCGGAACAAGACCAGCAGCACAACCGGCGGCAATACATAAATCATTGGATTATAGCGAAAGGCCATCCAAAAATCCAGCCGCAGCAATGCGAAAGCGGCTCGCGACAATCCGCATCCCGGGCAAGGTACGCCGGTGAAATGCTGCACCGGACAGCCCCATCCCAGCAAGGAGGCCGACACAAACGATGCTGCTGCCAATGCCAGCAGCACCAACAGGCCGTATACTCCCTTTTTCATTTAGCCCTGATAGGTTTCGCGGAACTCAAGGAATTCATCATAGGTGCATTCCTTATCCAGCACACCCTTTTCACGGATTTCAATGATGCGCGTTGCAATGGTTTGCACAAACTCATGGTCATGCGACGCAAACAGAACCGTACCCTTGAAATCACGCACACCGTTGTTGACCGCCGTAATGGATTCCAAATCTAGGTGGTTGGTCGGCTGGTCGATCACCAGCACGTTGGAACCGAACAGCATCATGCGGGCGAGCATCAGGCGCACCTTTTCGCCGCCCGACAGCACACGCACCGGCTTATACACGTCGTCGCCCGAGAACAGCATGCGGCCGAGGAAGCCGCGCAGCGTGGATTCCAGCGTGTCCGTGCGCGAATACG
>NZ_CALWJK010000060.1 GCF_944380975.1 uncultured Agathobaculum sp.
CGGCTGGCTCTTTTGTTCGGATCAGCTGGCTCTCTGCAATAGATTGCATGGCTCCCGAGCTGCGGAATACTCACCTTGAGCTAGTAAATGATAGAGCGGAGACGCCATTGTTTATTCAGGGATCTTAATGTTCTTTCAAGTCTGCCAATTCCTTCAAAGTCGGCTGGGCTACGTCTTAGATGTCAGGACTGGCGGATTAAGAATGGATACGCACTTTGAATACGATTTTTTTTACTTTGCTGTTGGTGGTGCCTGTGCGAACAGAAGCCTTATGGGCATCTTGAGGGTAAAAAACGTGAAATTCGCCGGCTTTGAGATGTACGGTTTGCGCATTGGCAGCGTCTTGATAGAGAATAACATCGTGCGTTTCATCATATTCGGTAGCTGGAGTTAAGCTGCTGATATTGGCGGTATAGATCAACTCCTCGCCAGAAATAAGATATTGAATATCAATAAAATGCTTGTGGGATTCAAAGCGACAGTCTTCTGGTGGCTTGGGGGTATATTCGTCTACATTATAGTAGCTGCCGTCTGACAATTCGTGGCGACCGGGGGTGAGGTTGATTTTCATGGCGGGAAGGATTTCCGATATGATATGCTGCACAGTTTGTTCTGCTGTCATTGAGTTCCGCTCCTTGTATTTGTAATCAAAATTTATTCGAGAACATAGCCGCAACTCTCGCGGATAATGAGCTCGTGAGGAAGAATATCATGCATACTTAGTAATGGTTCTTTTTTCATCAGTGTGAGCAACTTGCGAAAGGCAACTTGTCCAATCTGCGTCTTGGGTTGCCGGATGGTTGTTAATGCGGGATCCCAAAACGCTGCTAGTTCGATATCATCAAATCCGACGACTGCACAATCTTGGGGAACGCGTACTCCGTGTTTTTTTAATGCTTTGATTGCGCCGATAGCCATTGTGTCACCAGCAGCGAATATTGCGGTAAATGCCTTGCCGGAAGCCAGTAGCGCTTCGGCTTGCGCGTATCCGCCTTCAAAACTGGCTTCACCATGACGTATCAGCTCAGGGGTAACCGGCAGTCCGTGCTCCTCCAGCGTTTGACAATAACTGTTATATCTTTCGCGATAGAGCAGAAGAGAGGTAGAAGCGGTGATATGTGCAATGTTTCGGTGTCCCATTCGGATTAAGTGCAGCATAGCAGTGCGGGACGCGGCTGCGTTGTCAATCGAGACGCAAGGGATATTGCAGCTTTCAAAATCCTGCACAGCCATTACAAGTGGATATTGATCTGCAACCTGTTGAATGAGTTTTTGTGTCATGCTTGCGGACATGGAAATGATGCCGTCTACTTGCCGTTGTTGAATCGCATTAAGATAATGGGATTCGATTGAGGGCTGGCTTCTCATGTCGGCAACGAGCACTTGATAGCCGTGCGATTCTGCTGCGGATTCGATGCCGAAAACTACTTCGTGCGTCAGAGCATTTTGAATGTTTGGCACAATGACGATCGCAGTTTTGGTTTCTTGTGTGCGCAGCTGACGTGCCAATGCGTTAGGCTGATAGTTCAGTTTCTGTATTGCTTTCAGAACACGGTCGCGTGTTTCCGGGCGGACAGATGTCTGCCCACTGATCACACGAGATACGGTAGCCAACGAAACGCCTGCCTCGTGCGCAACATCAGTGATGTTGGCCATTTGTTTGCCTCCTTCAGCGTTAAACTGTGATTAACGTTTTCATTTGTAAGATGCATTTTATATCATTATCATACTCTGGAATTGCAATAAAGTCAAATTAATTATTGAAATAAAGCGCAATTTTATAAAATGTAAACGATTTAATTATGAATAATGAATATAAAAATATGAGCACTACAAAAAACTATTATATAATTATATGTAATTGTGAATATTAACCAAAAAATTATATGAAAAATTGAGTAGTATAAGCATTGACTCGCCGCTTTTGCAGTGCAATAATATGACTGCGATGTAAACGATTTCAAAAAAGAAAAAAGTAAAGCATCGAACGTAATATGGTGAAATCGTGAACGATTTTATTAAAAACTGATAGAAGGTGATGCAAATATCGAAAATGAGTGTTTGGGTACAAATAGAATGTAAATGATTACATTCTGTTAGAACAGGGGAGGAGACAAAGTGAAAGGAATCTTTAAGTGTGTAGACACAGCGGTCCGTTGGATTGAAGATATTGTGGCTGCAACAACGCTGATTGCTATTGTTGCGATTGCAGCGGCAAATACGATTGGGCGCTATGTTTTCGAATCGGGCTTCCTGTGGGCGGATGAAGTGAACCAAGCGCTATTGGTAGCAATGGCAATGTTCGGAAGTGCACGCGCTGTGCGTACCGGCGGACATACCGAGTTTACCGCTGTCAGTAATAAGCCTAAGTCGCGTGTGGTTCGCATTGTCATTCGTGCGGTGATTCTGGCGATTACGATTGGATTTCTGCTTTTCCTGGTGGTCACATGTGCGCGGTATGCGGCACAGGGTACTATGTTGAGCACGGTTCTCAAAGTTCCGAGAATGTATTATTACCTTTCTATGCCGATCGGCTTTGTGTTTTGTGTATATGAGTATATTAAGACTGCAAAGCAAAAGATTTTGAATGATCCTATAGCGGAAGGGCAGAAGGAGGAGTGAACTTATGGAAGCGATTATCGGATTGCTAATTGCGTTGGCGTTTATTTTGATCATTGTTGGTGTGCCAATCTATGTCAGCCTGCTGCTCACCGGTGTGCTGAGTCTAGTGGTGCTGGCAATCAACACGGGAACGCCTGTCGCAACCATTGCGGTCTCACAAGCCATTTTCAATGGTATGGGCAACTTGCCGCTGCTGGCAATCCCGTTCTTCATGCTTGCGGGTGAGATTATGAACCGTGGCGGCATCACAGAAAAACTCATTAGGTTTGCTATGCTGCTGATTGGTCGCTTGCCTGGCAGTTTAGCACATGCGGGTATCGTTTCTAGCATGTTCTTTGGTGGTATTACGGGTTCTGCACAGGCCAGCGCCTCTTGTATGGGCGGCATCTTGATTCCTGCGATGGAAAAGGAAGGTTATCCGGTCAAGGAAGCTGCGGGTGTCATTTCTGCGGCTTCGGTTTGCGGCCCTATTATTCCGCCGAGCATCATCATGGTTGTATATGCGACTGCGGTCGGTGCCTCTGTAGGTTCTATGTTTATGGGTGGCGTGATTCCGGGTATCATGGCTGGTTTGATTCTGATGGTCATTGTTTTGCTTCGTAACCGGGTATGCCATTTTCCACGCCGAACCGAGAAGCTGACTGCATCGGAGGTCAAGAAGACGCTCATTGATGGCATTATTCCGCTGGGAATGCCGGTTATTGTAGTAGGCGGTATCATGGGTGGTATTTGCACCGCTACCGAAGCGGGCGCGATTGCAGTGGTATACAGCTTGGTTGTAAGCCTGTTTATCACGCGAACGCTTAAAATCCGTGATATGGGTGCGATTCTGCTGTCTGCAGCGAATAGCGCAGCACCGCTGCTGCTGATTATCGCCTGCGCAAAGGTGTTTAGCTATGGATTAACCGCCTTGCAGATGCCTGTGCTGGTCAACGATTTGATCCTGTCTATTACCGACAACAAGTGGGTATTTCTGCTGCTGGTCAATATTCTGCTTCTTATCATGGGTATGTTTATGGATGGCGGCGCTGCTGTCATCATCCTTGCGCCGATTCTCGCGCCGGTTGCGGCTTCGATGGGGATTAGTCTGGTGCATTTCGGTATTGTCATGTGCCTGAATCTGACCATTGGTTGTATCACGCCGCCGCTGGGCTATTGTTTGTTCATTACTGGTAAAATCGGCAAAATTTCCATTGAAGACACGGTGCGAGGAACAATGCCATATTTGATAGGCGAAATTATCGTGCTGTTGCTGATTACTTATATTCCCGTTCTGGTCATCTTTGTACCCTCAGTGCTGGGTTATGCGATTTGAGAGGATCAATATGAGAAGAGTTGCACTTTTTGATTATGGAAAGCTTGAACTGCAAACCGATTGCGCCGGTATTGGCTCGTTAAGATCCGGTATGGTGAAGGTGGATGTTCATGCTTGCGCCATCTGTGGAAGCGATATCGCGCTGTACCGCGGCCAAAGATCTTTGGCGGATGAGAGGTATTTCGGGCATGAGTTTTCGGGTGTGGTTGTGGATGCTGGCAACGGCGCGAATGGAATCCGGAATGGGATGCGGGTGGCAAGTGAATTGAACTGTACCTGTGGGCAATGTTGGAACTGCTTGAACGGTTTGGCAAACTATTGCAAAAGCATGAATGAGGCACTTCTACCGGGCGGTTTCTCCGAGGAAACATTTGTGCTGAACACGCCGGAATATAGCTTTATCAGTCCGATTGCAGACACGATTGATTTTGAAACGGCTTCCATGCTCGAACCAACGAACTGCGCTTACCGCATTGCGCGTCAGGCAAATATAACACCAGGTTCCAATATACTGATTTTCGGCTTGGGTACGATGGGTCTAATTACGGCGATGATTCTCAAAACGATGGGCGCAAGCCGCATCATCGGAATAGAGAGAAGCCAACCTCGGCTAAAGAAGGTACGATCGCTGGATTTGATTGAAACGATCGACCGAAACGATTCGGACTGGCTGGAACAGGTGCGCGAAATGAGTTCTAAACAGGGCGTGGATGTTGTGATCGAGGCTACCGGTGCCGTGCCGGTATTGAAAGATGCCTTTGACGCTGTCCGGCCGGGCGGTAAGGTCGTCATTGCCAGCGTGTATCACGATGCCGCAGGTGATTTGACGCTGCTGCCCATCATGCGTAAGGAACTGACACTGATAGGAGCGAAAGGCCCATATCCGCATCGCAAATCGGATGGTACTTCCGCGCCGGCAGAGATTTTGGTTCGGCTGCAGAAAGAGCTGAAAAAACTGATCACGGTGTATGAATTTAAGGATGCACTGCAGGCGTTTGATGACATGATGTCGGGAAGTGCAATCAAAGCGGTTGTCCGCTTCAAGTGATAAACGCAGGGTGCATTCATTTGACAAAAAGAAAGGAAGAATGATATGAAAAAACTAGTGTCTTTGTTCTGCGCAGCTGCTATGGTGCTGAGCATGGCGGCCTGTTCAGGCGGCAGCAATACAGCCGGAACTGAAGACGGCAATGCAACCGTTGTCAAGTATTCCGTCGTATTTGCTTCGAGCGGTACGCAAGCGGACGGCGCGGCGGTGCTGAGCGATTTGATTGAGGAGCATTCGGATGGGCGGCTCAAAATGGAGTTCTATCCATCTTCCCAACTGGGCGATAAGATCGCAACCTTTGAGGGCTTGCAGATTGCAACCATCGAGATGACAGAGTGTGCATTGACTGATCTGTCTACATTTAACTCTATGTGGTCGGTGTTTTCGCTGCCTTACCTGTGGAATAGCGGCGATCAGGCGATTCAGACTATTATGGATCCGGCGGTTTCCGAAGTTCTGGAGGCTGATATGGAGGCAAATGGTTTTAAAATTATTGCGTGGACGGATTTGGGCAGCCGCAGCATTGTTAACACCAAACGTCCAATCAATACGCCCGAAGATCTGCACGGCTTGAAGATTCGCTGTATGGAGGATGCGGTGCTGGCCGATGCAACTACGGCGATGGGCGCGATTGCAACTCCGCTTGCATTCAGTGAAGTTTATACTGGTATGCAGCAGGGCACGTTGGATGGTGCGGACTATCAGATTCCCAATGTTTACGCAAGCGCTTGGCAGGAGATCTGCCCGTATATGTCTCTGACGGAGCATTTTACGATTCCTGATGTGGTTTTTGTCAGCAAGGCGTGGTTTGACCGCTTGTCTGCTGAGGATCAGCAAGCATTGCTGGATGCAGGTCAGGAGTTTACTGAGCAGTGGAATAGTGTAATCTGGCCGAACGCGACAGACACCGCGCGCGAAGGGCTGGAAGCTGCCGGTATGACAATTAACGAAGTTGATAAGGAACCGTTTATCGAAGCAGTGCAGCCTGTCATTGATGAGTTCCTTCAAAATGCGACTGATGAGCAGAAAAATCTATATAATCTGCTGATCAAAACTCGCGAAAAGTATTGATATCCGGATCAGTGATCAACATGGACCGCAGATTGGTCCCCCTAAAATATGAACGGGTGGACGGCACATCCGGCAGATCGCCGTGCGCCCGGTTTCAAGAGGAAAAGGAGAATATGATGTACAAAAAGAGATTATCCGGCGTGGTCATTCCGACCATCACGCCGATGAATGAGGACGGATCGATTGACGAGCGTTCGCTGGCAAACTTTACGGAATATCTGGTTCAGGCAGGGGTGGACTGCCTGTATCCGAATGGAACAAACGGCGAGAGCCTGCTGCTGAGTCAGCAGGAACGCGAAAGCGTTGCAGAAATCATGGCGAAAACAGCAGCAAACCGTATTCCGGTATTCATTCAGTGCGGCAGCATGACGACTGCCGAGACCGTCTCTCATGTGCAGCACGCAGCTAGGATCGGCGCGGATGGCGTGGGTGTGATGTCTCCGGCATTTTTTCCAATGGATGAGGCGTCCCTGTTCGGTTATTATAGTGCAGTGATCGAGAGTGTACCGCGGGAATATCCGGTTTATGTCTATAATATTCCGGGCTGCACCACGAGTGATGTTAAGCCTGCCCTGCTGGGTAAGCTGATGACCAAATACGAAAATGTCGTAGGTATCAAATACAGTTGTCCGGATTTGATGCGCATTGAGGATTATCTGATGTGCAGCAACCGCACTCCAGAACTGTTGATTGGCTGTGATAGTCTGTTCCTTCAGTGCTTGATGACAGGTGGTGTTGGTACGGTGACCGGTCCCGGCGCGATTTTTCATGAGCGGTTTAACCGTCTGTATCGCCAGTATCGCGAGGGCGATTTTGAAGGTGCGCGAAAGACGCAGCAGCAAATTGTCAAGACCGACCGTGAACTAGCGGAAATTCCGGGCATTCCGGCTCTGAAAGCACTGCTGAAGCTGCGCGGTATTATTGAAAATGATACGTGCCGTGGACCACTGCGTCGGCTGACAAGCGAGGAGTATACGGTACTCGGACGTGTGCTGGAAGAGTATTACAAGGAGGAGAACATCAATGGCTGAGAAAAAGCTGCGGGTCGGTGTAATCGGTGTCGGCTATGTTTCCAAGAACAATTTCCTTCCTGTATTGCCTCGGTTTGATGACGTGGCGTTTGTCGGTCTGATGGCAAGTAAGTTGGAAAACGCGCAGAATGCTCAGCGTCTCTGCGGTGCGCAGCATGCGGTCGCCAGCCTTGAAGAGTTCGTGTCACTTGGCTTGGACTGTGCTTTTGTGCTGACACCTAAGCAGTGTCATGCGGATCAGATCGCGTTCCTGCTGGAACATGGGATCGACGTATACAGTGAAAAACCGATGGCGACTACATTGAAGGATGCGGCACGCATTGCAGATGTTGCGGCTAAAACAGGCAATAAGCTGATGATTGGATTCAATCGGCGCTATGCGCCAGTCTGCCAAAAAGCAAAGGCAGTTTACGGGGATCGTTTTCCGGAAGTGATTATTGCGCAGAAAAACCGGCCTGCTACCGAATATCGAGCGACTTTGGAAAATGCAATTCATATGGTTGATCTGATGCGCTACTACGGCGGCGAGGTCAAGGAAGTCCATGCTTTAACTAAGTTCACTGATCCGTATTATGAGACATTTACGACAGCGCAGTTGGAATTTGAGAACGGTGCTTCGGGCATGTTGATTGCCGCGCGGTGTTCGGGTCAGTGGGAGGAAACGATTGAATTACATGGCAACAACCGTTCGGCATTTATCAAAATGCCGGACAGCGTGACTGTAACGGATGGGGAAGAGCAGCATAAGACTGCGATGACCCCGCTGGCTATGGGCTGGGCTAAATCCGAGGATAAGCTTGGCTTTACCAACGCGATCCGCCATTTCCTCGATTGTGTGCGTGATAATAAGACTCCAATGACTGATGCTGCGGACGCATATAAGACCCACGAGTTGTTGGATCGCATCTTGCGCAGTGCAGGACTGCCGCCGATGGATTGAGGAGGAAATCAGAATGTTTAAAATAGCAGGTCACACGATGGGAACTCCTGAGTACACGGTGTGTGAAGCGATCGAATTGATGCATAGAATCGGTGCGGATGGCATTGAGATTGTGGTGCAGGACGATTATTGTTCCGGTTTACCCTGCGACTGCGATGAAAATACTTTGTCCGAGGTCAAACAGTGTGCAGAGAAGAACGGCATTCAGATCATCTGTCTGACACCGTATAATTCCTATTTTAATTCGTTGGATGAAACCGTCCGGCAGCGTGAGATTGCTGCAATCAAGAAGGTAATAGGTTACTGCGATTATCTGGGTGCAAAGTACATTCGTATCTATGGTGGGAATTTAGCTGCGGGCGATACAGAAAAATTGACTGAACGGCGCGCAAAGCTGGTCGAGTCCATGCGTGAACTGGGCGATGCAGCAGCAGAAAAAGGCGTGACGCTGGTGATAGAGAACCACTTCAACACCATGGCGGTTTCGGCGAAGGAAAGCGCGTCGCTTATCGAGGAAATTGACCATCCGGCAGTACGCATCCTGTACGATCAGGCTAATCTGACCTTTACGGAAAATGAGTGCTATGAGGAAGCTATTCCGGTACAACAGAAATATGTAAAATATATCCATGTCAAAGATCTGGTCTTTAAGGAAGGCGTTGCGTTTTCTTCCTCGAATGTTGCGCACCCTGATGAGTCCGAGCGCAACGTGTATACGCGCATTGTTGGCGAAGGCGTTGTGCCGTGGCCGCAGATCCTGCGCGCGGTTAAAGAGCGCGGTTATGACGGTTGGTTGTCGCTTGAGTATGAGCGCCGTTGGCATCCGGATGATATTCCGGATGCATCTATTGGGATGAAGAAGTCTCTGGAATATTTACGGCAGATTCAATTCTAACCGGCCGGAAAGCGGAAAGTACCTAGTACTTTAAGAGGGTTTTGGTATGAATATGGAAAATTTAAAAATTGCATTGCTGGGCGTAAGCCATTGGCATGTACCTCTTTATTTTGCGGGTTTGCCGGAACATTCCGTTGTCGCCGTCAGTGATGATAATGCAGCGCTTGCTGCGCGGGTTGCCAGTCGCTTTGATTGTCCGTATTATACGGATGAGAAGCAAATGATTCGTGACACGAAACCAGATTTTGTGTTCGCTTTTGCACCGCATGTGCGCATGTATGCGGTGGCGGCCTATCTGCTGGAGCAGCATATTCCTTTTACAATGGAAAAGCCTGCTGGTCTAAATCGGCGGGAGGTAGAAACGCTGTACAATGCTGCGGAACAAAAGAAGGCATTCTGCGCCATACCTTTTGTCTGGCGCTATAGCAATACCGTGAACGACTTGAAAAATCGTTACTTATCCAGTAAGATTGTTCATATGTCCTACAAATTTATTGCAGGGCCTCCGTCACGCTATTTGGAAAGTTCGCGGTGGATGCTGTCGCAGGCGACTGCAGGCGGCGGCTGCATGACCAATTTAGGCGTCCATTTTATCGATATGGCGCTTTACCTAACTGAAAGTGCGGGAGCGGAAACTTTGGCATCTATTTATCAATATGGCGCGGAATATGATATTGAAACGTATGCCTCGTCCATGCTTCGTATGGATTCAGGTGCGTCTCTTCTGTTGGAAAGCGGATATGCATATCCGATGTCTGATGAGGCGAAGCGCGAAAATCGCTGGACGATTGTAACGCATGATGGATATTACACATTGGCGGAAAACAATTTGGAGATGCGGGTTTTCGGACAAGAGCCAAAGAATGTTGCACTCAACACAGATAGTGATCCATATTATGCGATCTTTACTCACACAACGCTGCAGGACTTCGCGAGCGGGACCCGCCCGCGCGCGTCATTAGAAGAGATGCTCGCCGTACGGACTATTTTAGATGAAATGAATGCCAAGGCTGAGTCGCTACGGCGTGCCACAATCGGATAAGACCTGCTAAGTATTGTCAAGAAGAAAAAGCAAACATTGTAAGTAGTTGAAAATCGGTGCACCTATTCAAGC
>NZ_CALWJK010000061.1 GCF_944380975.1 uncultured Agathobaculum sp.
TAAACAAAGCCTTGTCTGAGCTGTCAAGTTCAGACAAGGCTTTTACTGTATCAAGGCTCATTCAAAAGTAGTAAATTGCTGGCATAGTAGCAACTGCACTTGTGATTTGAACACCAATAATCTTTAGATTATGACTGTTTTTAACCGTATCAGCGCACTTATATAGCCATATCGTTGTATACGCCGATTCAAAAAGTCTTTTTCATCAAAAGCCCGGCTAAGCCGGGCTTTTGATACAGGAGAGCAATTTTGTGTGCATACTTACGCGCAAAATTGCGAAATTTTAGATTGTGTTGATATCCACCATCTCACAGTTTTCGATCTTGATATCGCCCTCCAGGCAGCGCAGCAGCGCCGAAGCCGTGTCGATCGAGGTCAGACACGGAATCGCACGCTCGACCGCGGTACGGCGAATATGCACCGACCCCAGCTCCGGATGGCGGCCCTTGACCGAGGTGGCCACGACATAGTCGATCTTGCCGGACTCGATCAGGTCGATGATGTTCGGGGACGGCTCGTCCACGTTGCGGATGGCGTTGGTCGCAACCATATGGCGGTTCAAGACGTTCGCCGTGCCGCTGGTCGCATAGATATCAAAGCCGAGCGCTTCAAACCGCTCGCCAATGCGGATGGCCTCCTGCTTGTCCGAATCGCGCACGGAAATAAGCACCGCGCCCTTCTTCTTCATCTGGAAGCCCGCGCCGATCAGACCCTTGAGCAGCGCCTCGCGGAACGAGGTCGAAACGCCGAGCACCTCGCCGGTCGACTTCATCTCCGGCCCGAGCTGGGTGTCAAGGTCGCGCAGCTTCTGGAACGAGAACACCGGCACTTTAACGGCGTAGTGGTCGCTCTCCGGATGCAGGCCGGTGCCGCAGCCCATATCGCGCAGCTTTTCACCGAACATACAGCGGGTCGCCAGATCGACCATCGGCACGCCCGTTACCTTGGAGATATACGGCACGGTACGCGAGGAACGCGGATTGACCTCAATGACGTAGACCTGATCGTTATACAGCACGAACTGGATGTTGACCAGACCCAGAACCGCCAGATTCTTCGCCAGCGCTTCGGTATAGCGGATAATGGTATCCTTGTGCTTCTGCTCGATATTGATGGACGGATAAATCGAGATCGAGTCGCCCGAGTGGACGCCTGCGCGCTCGAAGTGTTCCATGATACCCGGAATGAGGATATCCTCGCCGTCGCAGATCGCGTCGACCTCGATCTCACGGCCCATCATATATTTATCGACCAGCACCGGGTTTTCTACCTTGTTGCGGGTGATGACCTTCATGAACTCACGCACGTCCTCTTCCTTGTACGCGATCTCCATGCCCTGACCGCCCAGGACGTAGGACGGGCGGACAAGCACCGGATAGCCCAGCTCATCGGCCGCCTTGACGGCCTCTTCCTCGGTCATAACGGTGTGACCCGCCGGACGCGGGATGCCGCACTTTTCGAGGATAACATCGAACTTCTCGCGGTCCTCGGCTGCGTCAATCGACCAAGCCGGAGTGCCCAAAATCGGAATGCCCAGCTTTTCGATGTGTGCCGCGAGGTTGATTGCGGTCTGGCCGCCAAACTGCACGATGGCAAAGTCCGGCTTTTCCGCGTTCACGACACCGGTCACATCTTCGGGCGTCAGCGGCTCGAAATACAGACGGTCGGCCGTGTCAAAGTCGGTCGAGACGGTCTCCGGGTTGTTGTTGATGATGACGGTCTCGCAGCCGAGCTTTTGCAGCGCCCAAACCGCGTGAACCGAACAATAGTCAAACTCGATGCCCTGACCGATACGGATCGGGCCGGAGCCGAGCACCAGCACCTTCTTTTTGCCGGATGCAGGCTTGACCTCGGTCTCCTCGTCGTAGGTTGAGTAGTAATACGGGGTTTCCGCTTCAAACTCGGCGGCGCAGGTGTCTACCATCTTGTAAACCGGCAGACGCTTTACCCCGGAAATATCCTTGCCGCCGGACAGCTCGACAATCGTCTTGTCGAGGAAGCCCATCTTCTTGGCGCGAATATACAGATCCTTGTCGATAGTCTCGGCAGAGGCCAGCTCCTTCTCCATGTCGATGATGTTCTGGAACTTGTGCAGGAAGAAGGTGTCCATCGTGGTGATCTCATGGATCTCCTCGATGGTCATGATGCCGCGGCGCAGCGCCTCGCAGATGTGGAACAGACGCTGGTCATCCGTACGGGCAACGCCCTTGCGGATCTCCGCATCCGACTGCTGCTGGATGCGCGGCGCGATCATGCTTTCCAGCTTGATCTCACAGCCGCGGACGGCCTTCATCAGCGCGCCCTCAAAGCTGTTGTCGATTGCCATGACCTCGCCCGTCGCCTTCATCTGGGTGCCGAGCGTGTTATCCGCGTAAACGAACTTATCAAACGGCCAGCGCGGGAACTTGACCACGCAATAGTCGATCGTCGGCTCGAAGCATGCCTTGGTCTTTTTGGTGACGGCGTTTTCGATCTCGTCCAGACCGTAGCCCACTGCGATCTTGGCGGTCACCTTGGCGATCGGGTAGCCGGTCGCCTTGGACGCAAGCGCCGAGGAGCGCGATACGCGGGGGTTTACCTCGATTACCGCATACTCGAACGACTCCGGATTGAGCGCGTACTGCACGTTGCAGCCACCCTCGATGCCAAGCTCGGTAATGATGTTGAGCGCGGAAGTGCGCAGCATCTGGTATTCCTTGTCGCACAGCGTCTGGCTAGGCGCGACAACGACCGAGTCGCCGGTGTGGACGCCGACCGGGTCGACGTTTTCCATGTTACAGATCGTGATCGCGTTGCCCTTGGCGTCGCGCATGACCTCATATTCGATTTCCTTCCAGCCGGCGATACATTTCTCGACCAGAATTTCATCGACGCGGGAATACATAATGCCGGTCGCGGCGATCTCGCGCAGCTGATCCCACGTATAGGCAATGCCGCCGCCCGTGCCGCCGAGCGTATACGCCGGACGGATGATGACCGGCAGGCCGATTTGACGGGTAAACTCGACCGCATCCTCGACCGAGTGCACGACCTTGGACGCGATGCAAGGCTCACCGATCTTTTCCATCGTGTCCTTGAACATCTGGCGATCCTCCGCCTTGGCGATGGTCTCCGGGTTCGCGCCGAGAAGCTTGACGCCCATCTTGTCGAGGAAGCCGCTCTCGCACAGCTCCATGGCGAGGTTCAGGCCGGTCTGACCGCCGAGGTTGGGCAGCAGGCTGTCCGGGCGCTCCTTCTTGATGATCTCCTGCACCGCTTCGACAGTCAGCGGCTCGATATAGACCTTGTCAGCCATGGCCTTATCGGTCATGATGGTTGCAGGGTTGGAGTTGACGAGCACAACCTCCAGACCTTCCTCGCGCAGCGCGCGGCAGGCCTGCGTGCCCGCGTAGTCGAACTCGGCCGCCTGGCCGATGACGATCGGGCCGGAGCCCAGTACCATTACCTTATGAATATCCTTGCGCAGCGGCATTACTGAGCACCTCCCTTTGCTTTTGCAATGTTGTCCATGAATTTATCAAACAGATACGACGTATCCATCGGGCCGGGGCAAACCTCCGGGTGATACTGCACGGTGAACACCGGACGGCCGACATGCTCCACGCCCTCAACCGTGCCGTCGTTCAAATTGACATAGCGCACGCGGGCGATGGTCGGATCGACCGATTCACCTACGACCGCGTAGCCATGGTTCTGGCTGGTGATATAGGTGCGGTCGACGTCCAGATCCTTGACCGGATGGTTGACGCCGCGGTGGCCATACTTGAGCTTGGTGGTCTTGGCACCGATGGCAAGGCTCAACAGCTGATGACCGAGACAGATGCCGAAAATCGGGATATTGCTCTCGAGCAGCTTCTTGAGATTCTCGACGATCTCAACATTTTCCGCCGGGTCGCCGGGGCCGTTGGACAGCATCACGCCGTCAAACTTGCCGATGACCTCCTCCGGCGGGGTGAGTGCCGGGATGGTGACAACCTCGCAGCCGCGCTTTTGCAGCTCGCGCTCGATGTTGTACTTGACGCCGTAGTCATACAGTGCAATGCGGTATTTCTGCTCGCCCTCCGCCGGGTAAACGCGGCTTTCCTCGCAGGTGACCGACTTGACTGCATCCTTGACGACATACGCCTTCATTTCCGCGATGGTCTGCTCATCCGGCTCGAAGCCCTCGGTGTAAATCACGCCGTTCATAACGCCTGCATTGCGCAGCTTGCGGGTCAGTGCGCGGGTGTCAATGCCCGCAAGACCGACAACCTTCTGCTCCTTGAGGTATTCGTCCAGTGTCAGGCGGCAGCGCCAGTTGGACGGATACTCCGCAATCTCGCGCATGATAAAGCCGGAAACCCAGCTCTTGCGGGATTCGTAATCGTCAAAATTGATGCCATAGTTGCCGATCAGCGGATAGGTCATGGTGACCACCTGACCATAATAGGACGGGTCGGTCAAAACCTCCTGATAGCCGGCCATGCCCGTGTTGAACACGACCTCACCGATGCTCTGCCCTTCATAGCCGACGGCCTTGCCCTCAAACAGCGTGCCGTCCGCAAGCAGTAAATACGCTTTTTTCAAGTGAAAATCACTCCCAATTCAATCCTGATGTTCTATCTTTCGGTCATGCGCCGATTGCTTTTTATCGAATCGCTGCGACGATCTCATCCCGCATGCGGATCGCTTCCGCGCGCGCAGCTTCCTTATAATCCTCGCCGTTGTTGCCGGTTTTCTTCCACGCGCACATGATGCCGCGCGAGGAGTTGACGATCGCGCCAAGGCCGTCGTCGTTAAAGGCGTTTGCAATGTCCTTTGCGGTTGCGCCCTGCGCGCCGTAGCCCGGAACGAGGAAATAGCTCTTCGGCAGCAGCTCGCGCACGATCTTCTGCTCCTCCGGATAGGTTGCGCCGACGACCGCGCCGATCTGGTTGTATCCGCACGGGGTATCCAGACCTTCGCCCCACTTAGCGACCATCTCCGCCATGCGTGCGTAGAGCGGCTTGCCCTCCATATCACGGTTCTGCAGTTCGCCGGAGGACGGGTTGGAGGTCTTGACGAGCATGAACAGGCTCTTATCCCGCTCGCGGCACTCCTTCAAAAACGGCTCGACACCGTCCGTGCCCAGATAACCGTTGACGGTCACGCTGTCGCAGCCGTAAGGCGCGATCTCGGTATCACCCACGCGGGTCTTGCCCAGATATGCTTCGGCGTATGCCGTCGCGGTCGCGCCGATATCGTTGCGCTTGATGTCGCCGATGACGTACATGCCCTTGGCGTGCGCGTAGTCGATGGTCTCCTTGAGCGCCATTGCGCCGTACGAGCCGAGCAGCTCATAGTACGCCGCCTGCGGCTTGACTGCGGGCACGATGTCACACAGCGCGTCGATCAGGCCGCAATTGAACGCGACCACGCTCTCCGCCGCGGCGCGCAGCGTCTCGCCGTGCAGCATCATATTGCGGCCCGCGATGTGCTGCGGGATGTACTCCAGACGCGCATCCAGCCCCGCAACGGTGGGGTTGCCTTTTTCCTTGATCTTTTCTACCAGTGTTTGGATCGACATAGATATTCTTCCTTTCTCAGCTGCAAGCGGTTATCCTATGCTTCACTGCTCAAAATAACAACATTGTCTGCGCCGTCGACCTCGGTCAGGCGCACGCACACGCGCTCATCGCGCGCGGTCGGCAGGTTTTTTCCGATATAATCCGGCCGGATGGGTACCTCGCGGTGACCGCGGTCGATCAACACCGCAAGCTGGATGCGTCCCGCGCGCCCCTGATGGGACACCGCTTCGATTGCGGCGCGCACCGTGCGCCCGGTGTACAGCACATCATCCACCAGCACGACCGTCGCGCCCTCGATGCGCGGGTCGGGCGGCGCTTTGGGCGCTGCCTCGCGCGGCTTATCGTCCCGCCACGGGGTCACGTCCAGTTCGATCACCGGCGGCGTGCGGCCTTCGACCTCTCCGAGCTTTTTTGCAATGCGCTGGGCCAGAAACACCCCGCGCGTTTTCACCCCAGCCAGCAGCAGGTTTTCCGCACCCTTGTTTTTCTCGATGATTTCAAACGCAATGCGGGTCAGCGCGCGGCGCACACCGTCCGCATCCATAATCACGGCCTTTTGTTCGGCCATCCTGCCACCTCCCATCGGAAAAATTTACAAAAAAACAGCCTCCTGCGCCGAAAGCAGAAAGCCGTACCCCAAAATTACACCTGTCCCCCATTCTCCGGCTGACGGCGTATGCACTGTTTTCTGCCTTGGCGGCTCACGGGCCGCGCCTTAAAGGCGGATTGTTTCATTTATTATATCGTATGAACGGGCTTTTGTAAACAGACGATACCACAAAACAATTTTGTTTTTTTATACAAATTTTGTTGCCGCCGCATAACGTAAGGATTCACGCAAAGCGGACATACTATGTTCGGCGGCACCAAACACATTTTATTGAAAGGCGGCGGACAAACCATGCGGGTATCTCCCTTCATTTCAGGCATTGCGACCGGTGCGGTCGCGGGCGCGGTCGTTTCCATGATGGCAGCGGGCGCGATGATGAATCCTTCGGTACGGCGCAGCGCGCAGCATGCGGCGAACAAGGCAGAGCACGCCATGCATAAGGCAGCGAACAACGTCGGCCACATGCTGGGCTAAGGCAGCCGGCAAAAAAACAGGGAGAAGCAGCGGCTTCTCCCTGTTTTTTCTATTTTATACAGTGTCTGCGGTGTGTCCTGCCTTTTTGTCATGCAAGCGCCGCGCCGCATAGACAACCGGCGTGTCGAGCAAGGACGTAAAAATAAAGATCACATAGCTGGACAGCGCGACTGAAATCAGCGTCGGCATATCATAAGTACCCCAGAACGCGAGGGTGGTGAACAGCACGGTGTTGACCAGCTGGGAAACCAGCGTCGAACCATTGTTGCGCAGCCAGAGGAACGCGCGGTGGTCGCCGGTGCGCTTTTCGGTCAGCGCCCACCATTTATGATACAGCCAAACGTCAAAAATCTGCGCGACCGCGTATACCGCAAGCGAGGACAGCATCATGCGCGGCGTGTTGGAAAACACCGCCTGCATGGACGGCATCACCCAGTCGTTTACCGACGGAATATAGTGCAGCCACGACTGCGACACCAGAATGAACAGCACATTCGCTGCGATGCCCGCCCAGACCGCTTGCTGCGCGGCTTTTTTGCCCGCGACCTCGCTCAAAATGTCGGTCACAAGGAAGGTGGTCGCAAACAGGATGTTGCCGAGCGTCATCTCCATGCCGAATGCATCCACCAAAATCATCACTTCGATATTCGCCGCAATGGTCGCAAACACGGTGAACGCCATCAGTCCACCGGTACCGAACAGATAAAACCACAGCAGCACCGCGCCGTACAGCACCACAAGCGTTCCGATCAACAATAATTCGTTTGTCATTTTACTTCTCCTACGCCAAAATCTGTATTTTCCAACAGAATATCCACACGCGGGTTGTCCCGGTAAAGTGGATACACCTCGCGCACAAAGGCTGCGCGCGCAGCGTCGTCCGGCCGGACGGGTGTGGTGTTCGGAACCATGATGTTGACGCAGACGCGGTCAAAATGCGCAAGACCGGTCTCAATGTCGTGCCGCATGCTGTCCGCCGTCTGTCCGGCAAGGCCGAACAGCAGGCAGCAGTCGTCAAAGTCCGCGGCGATTTTCGTGGGGTCGGTTTCGTCGATGCCCTTGTCGAGCACCCGCTCGCGGTAGTCCGCGTCAAAGGTCTCCACGCCGATCTTGACATGCAGCGTGATCCCCTGCTCGGCAAACCGCGCACGCAGTGCGGGCAGCGTTTTGCGGAACAGCCAGTGGCTTTCGATGTGCAGGTCGCGGATGCCCTTTTCGTGGCAGACGCGCTCGACCTCACGGATGGTGGACTCCTCCAGCTCGGCAAACGAGCCGGAGTTGATCGCCTCAAGGCGGCCGTACCGTCCGGTCACCTGCGCGAGCGCCGCACGGTTGAGGGCGAGATTTGCTTGCTCATCGCGCGACGCGTCCAGATGGTAGTCGCAGAAACGGCATCGTTTCCACGCACAGCCCCGTCCGCGCAGCAGCACGATCTCGCGCGGATTTTTGTCCTCGATCACGGAATAACGGGTCAGCTCCACCGGTTTTCCCCTTTCTTTTGCAAAAAAATAAGGCGTACCCCAAAACGGTACACCATCCCTTGACCCGCGCCATCAGGCGCGCAATCAAACAGAAAATTTGCATACTTGCAAATTTTCATCAAAAATCAGGACATGCGCCTGATTTTTGATACAAGAAAGCGATTTTGCGTGCCGCTTTTGCGGCGCGCAAATATCGCGCCCGGGCTTTGTCCGCGTACAGCGCGGCACAGCCCCCTCGATGAAAACCATGGTTTTCATCGAAGTCGTTTCCGTAGTTTTGTTTAAAGACAGGATGGTTCCGAACTGTCTGTTATGGAATTGCTTTTCCATTATAACGGATTGCGTGCGAAAGTCAAGCATATACTTTCCCGAATGGAGGAATGAACATGCCACTGGACACTATCGCGCGTGTAAACGATGCCGTGCGCGGCGTCATTTGGGGTGTGCCCATGCTGCTTTTATTGGTGGGCACGGGCGTTTACTTCACCCTGCACACCGGCCTGTTCCAACTGCGGTACATCCGGCTATGGCTGGGGCGTACCGTACTGTCCTGCTTTTCCGGTAAATCACAGCGGGCGGGCGGCATCTCCCCCTTTGCGACCATGTGCACCGCGCTCGCCGCAACGGTCGGCACAGGCAACATCGCGGGGGTTGCCACCGCGCTGACCATCGGCGGCCCGGGCGCGGTGTTCTGGATGTGGGTCGCGGCCTTTTTCGGCATGATGACCGCGTTTGCGGAAAATACGCTCGGCATGCTGTACCGCGAAAAAGCACCGGACGGCGCGTGGCGCGGCGGACCGATGTATTATCTGAAAAAAGGGCTGCACGCGCCCGCGCTTGCCGCGGCGTTTGCCCTGTTCTGCACGTTCGCTTCGTTCGGCATCGGCAACATGAGCCAATGCAACTCGATTGCAGGCGGGCTGCATGGTGTGTTCGGCGTGCCGCCGCTTGCGACCGGCCTTGCCACCGCCTCCCTGCTGGGCGCGGTCATGCTGGGCGGGCTGGGGCGGATCACCCGCGTGACGACCGCGCTCGTGCCCGCCATGGCACTGTTTTATATGGGCGGCGCGGCGGTTGTGCTGTGGTGCCGCCGCGAGTTTATCCCACAGGCCTGTGGACAAATTCTTTCCTGCGCCTTTGATCTGCGGGCAGCAGGCGGCGGCGCGGTCGGCTTCGGCATCCAGCAAGCCATCCGCATCGGCATTTCGCGCGGCGTGTTCTCTAACGAGGCCGGACTGGGTTCTTCGGTCATGGTACATACGGCAGCGGACGCAAAGGAAGCGTGCGAACAGGGCATGTGGGCCGTATTCGAGGTGTTTTTCGATACAATCGTGATGTGTACAGTAACCGCGCTCGTCATCCTGACCGCCGGGGTATACGACCCCAACCGGTACGCGCTGGCAGCGGGCACTCCCCTGCTCGACGCGCTGCCCACCGGTGCAGCGCTGACCGCGCGTGCGTTTTCCGTGGTGTTCGGCGCGCCGGGCGGCGCATTTGTCGCGGTATCGCTCGCGCTGTTCGCCTTTTCCACCCTGCTCGGCTGGTCGTACTACGGCCAGCGCGCCGCGGAATACCTGTTTGGGTCGCGTGTAGTGCCGCTGTATAAAGGATTGTTCGTCGCTGCGGCGGCCGCAGGCTGCGTCATGCGGCTGGATCTGGCGTGGGCGCTGTCCGACACCTTCAACGGCCTGATGGCGCTGCCCAATCTGGCGGGCGTGCTCGCGCTGCGGCGCGATGTGCTGGGCGAGTGGCGCCGCTACCGGCGCGCGCACCATATTATTTGACAATTCCCGCTATTTCTTCATCCCCTCCCCCCACA
>NZ_CALWJK010000062.1 GCF_944380975.1 uncultured Agathobaculum sp.
GTTCCCATCCTTCGGGAGTAAGGCCCCTTGTAGACTACAAGGTTGATAGGTCAGGAGTGGAAGTGCAGTAATGTATGGAGCGGACTGATACTAATAGGCCGAGGGCTTGACCTCAAAATTAGAGGCAATCTCAGAATAAACTCTTAGCTTGCCGTAGTTATTGTTCAGTTTTCAGGGTGTAAGCTCTATGCACCATTAGCTCAGTTGGTAGAGCAACTGACTCTTAATCAGTGGGTCCACGGTTCGAGCCCGTGATGGTGTACCAGAAACGGTGCGCTGTGGGATTGGACGGAGAGTGCAGTCCCACGGTGGTGCCGGACATACCGGGAAGCCGGCTGGAATGGCCCGTTGGTCAAGCGGTTAAGACGGCGGCCTCTCACGCCGCAAACGGGGGTTCGATTCCCCCACGGGTCACCAAATTTGATTTGGGACAAGCGGCGGACGATATGAAAACAGGAGAGTAAATGCGAAAGCGTTTCTCAATATAGTGCGTGTCAATGGTGACGAGGGTACACCTGTTCCCATTCCGAACACAGTAGTTAAGCTCGTTTACGGTGACAATACTTGGCTGGCGACGGCCCGGGAAGATAACTCGACGCGCACATCACGAAAGCAGCAACTTCGGTTGCTGCTTTTCTGTTTCTGGAGGGAAAAATGTATCAGTATATTTTGTTTGATTTAGATGGAACGCTCACTGACCCGCGTGAGGGGATCACAAAGTCAGTGCAATATGCGCTTGCAAAAATGGGAATTGAGGAGCCGGATTTAAGTGCTTTGGAGCATTTTATCGGTCCACCGCTGTATGATGAGTTCAGGCGCTGTTATAACTTTGATGATGCGCAGGCAAAACAGGCTGTTGCAGCGTATCGGGAGCGATTTTCGGTGCATGGCTGGAAGGAAAACATTCTGTTCGATGGTGTTCCCGCGATGTTGCAAACGTTGCGCGATGCGGGAAAGACATTGGCCGTCGCATCTTCGAAGCCGACTGTGTTTGTCGAAAAGATATTGGATCTTTTTGAGATTGCGCCATATTTTGATGCAGTATCGGGTGCAACGCTGGATGGCAGCATCAGCACCAAGGCACAGGTGGTAGAGCAGGCGCTTGCTCTGCTTTCGGTCGAGGATCATAAAAGTGTGGTGCTGGTAGGCGACCGGATGCATGATGTGGAGGGTGCGCAATTGTGCTCCATCGACTGCGTGGGTGTGACATTTGGATTTGGAGGCTTGCGGGAATTGCAGCAGGCGGGTGCCAAACATGTCGTGCAGGATTTTTCCGAACTCATTCGGCTATTGACAGATTGATGCTGCTGGCACGGCGCGATACATGTGAGCTTCCGTCGAATTCTGCTTGGATATGTCCAAGCATTTTTGTGGGATTCGACGGCAGAAAGCCAATCCTTCATTCTTTACCGTTGGCAACAACTGTGATACAATAAAAAATATATTCAATTATACTGCCGCTGGATGCGGTACATAAACAGAATGTTTCTTGCGGATTGTGACGGAGGAATAGCGATGCTCCAATATCGGATGCCTGTGCTGGCGGTGCGGAATGTTGAAACTTCAAAGAAATTTTATCAGGAATTGTTCGACCAAAGTGTTGCGTTGGATCTTGGCCGCAATGTTACCTTTTCCGGTGGGTTCGCGATTCAAGAGGATTTTGATGAATTAGTCGATATTCCAAAGTGTACGATTTTGCATCAGTCGAACAATATGGAACTCTATTTTGAGGTGGATGATTTTGACGCTTTTCTGGAAAAGCTCCACGGTTTTCTGGATGTGGAACTGGTGCATCCGCCCAAAATGCATGAGTGGTATCAACGGGTGGTACGGTTGTATGACCCGGATTGGCACATGATCGAGGTCGGAGAATCCATGGAGGTCATCGCACGCCGTTTGCTGCGTGAGGGTTACGATGTTTCACAAACCGCACAGATGATTCAGCACCCGGTGGAGTTTGTGGAACAGTGCAAGAAAGGTATGGAGTAGCCTATGTTTGAATTTCAGCCGGAGTTCGTTTGCTGCGGCGACGCCCGGATTGCTTATTATGACGCAGGACGCGGGAAACCGTTGGTACTTTTGCACGGGAATGGGGAGGACAGTTCCTATTGGAAGGCACAGATCCCGGAATTTACGCGTTTCTTCCGTGTGATTGCGGTGGACAGCCGGGGACATGGTGCATCCGAACCCGGCACGCGCGGCTTATCGTTTGAACTGATGGCGCAGGATCTGAAAGCAATATTGGATTCGCTTGGTATTGAAAAGGCACATGTGCTCGGCTTTTCAGATGGCGGCAATCTGGCCATCAAGTTTGCACTGATGTTTCCGACGTATGTTGACAAGCTGATTTTGAACGGCGCAAATGTAGAGATGTTTGCGGGCATGAAGCCGCATTTTCAGCTGCCGGTGTATGCGGCTTATGGTGCGCTGCGTGTATTGGGGAAAATCAGCCATCGGGCAGCGCGAAAGCGCGATGTATTCGGTTTGATGGTGTATCCGTATGGTGTCGTGATGGAGGACTTGCAAAAGCTGACTATGCCAACGCTGATTATTGTTGGCGAACACGATATTGTGCGTGACAGCCAGACCAGAGAAATGGCCGCGCATATTCCGCATTGCCGGGTGGAGACCTTCCGCGATGGGGATCATTTTGTCGCGGCAAAGCAGCCGTCGCGGTTTAACCGCACGGTTGTGGAATTTTTATTGGGGAGATAAGGAAAATGCAGTTTATCAAAGCGGGGCAGACCGCAGAAAGCAATATTTTTAATCGACTGGACGAAAGAAAACGCGCATTGATTGCCGGCGGTGCAGATGTCATCAATTTATCTATCGGTACGCCCGATTTTCAGCCGGATGCACATGTGATGCAGGCGGTCAGTCAGGCTGCGCTTGACCCGGAGCAGTATAAATATTCGCTGACCGAAACGCCCGAGCTGATTGCGGCGGTGCAGGACTGGTATCGCCGCCGCTACGATGTTGCGCTGGAAGCGGATGAGATCATGGCAGTCTGCGGTTCGCAGGAAGGCATTGCGCATGTCGGCTTTGCTTTTGCAGGGCCGAACGATCTGATCCTTGCGCCCGATCCGGGGTATCCGATCTTCTCTTTCGGGCCGATGATGACCGGCGCGACGGTCGGCCTGTATCCGCTGAAGGAGGAAAACAACTGGCAGCTGGATTTCGCAGATATTCCGGAGGACGTCGCGGAGCGCGCTAAGGCGATTGTGGTATCTTACCCGAATAACCCGACGACCGCAGTGGCAGACCGCGCCTTCTATGAGCGTCTGGTCACCTTTGCGCGCGAGCATAATATCATTGTGCTGCATGACAATGCCTATTCGGATTTGATGCTGAACGGCAAGCAGGGGCTTTCTTTCCTCTCTATCCCGGGCGCAAAGGAGGTCGGCATTGAGTTCAACTCACTGTCCAAGACCTATAATCTGACCGGTATGCGTGTATCGTTTGCGCTGGGTAACCGAGAAGTGATCGAGCGTTTCCGCGCATTCCGTTCGCAGATCGACTATGGTATGTTTTATCCGATTCAGGCGGGCGCGGTCGCAGCGCTCACCGGGCCGCAGGGTATTGTCCGCCGCAACCGGGAAGGCTATATGGCGCGGCGCGATGCACTGTGCGGCGGCCTGCGAAGCATTGGCTGGGATGTGCCGGACGCACAGGGTACGATGTTTGTCTGGGCGAAGATTCCAGAGCGGTTTTCCTCGTCCGTGGATTTTGTGCTGGAGCTGATGGAGAAGACCGGCGTTATTTGTGTGCCGGGCAGCTCGTTTGGTGCGCATGGCGAAGGCTATGTGCGGTTTGCGTTGGTCGTGCCGCCGAAGCGGATGGAAGAAGCCGTGCGGCGCATCGACGAAAGCGGTATTCTGCGCGGGTGAGGAATGCGATGAAGATCACACATATTGCACTATATACCAATGATCTTGCGCGGGCGCGCGCGTTTTACGAAACCTATTTTGGCGGCGTTGCGGGCGCGTTGTATCATAACCCTAAAACCGGCCTGCAAACCTATTTCCTGTCCTTTGCGGATGGTGCGCGGCTGGAACTGATGACACGTCCGCAGCTGGAGCCTGCCGCGGACGGCGTGCATATCGGCTGGGCGCATCTGGCGTTTGATACCGAGTCACGCGCGGCGGTGGATGCGCTGACCGCACGGCTGCAAGCGGATGGCTATACGGTGGTCAGCGGTCCGCGTGTGACGGGGGACGGATACTATGAAAGCTGCGTGCTGGACCCGGATGGGAACACCGTAGAAATCACAGCATAAAAGGAGCAACTATGAAGCTGATCTCTTGGAATGTAAACGGCCTGCGTGCCTGCGTGGGCAAGGGCTTTTTTGACTTTCTGGCGGCGGAGCAGCCGGATATGATGTGCTTGCAGGAGACCAAGCTGCAGCCCGAGCAGGCGCCGCAGGTCGAGGGGTACCACGAGTACTGGAACTCGGCGGAGAAAAAGGGCTATTCGGGCGTGGCGCTGTTCAGCAAAAACGAGCCGCAGCAGGTGACCTATGGCCTTGGAATTGACGAGCATGACCATGAGGGGCGTGTCATCACCGCAGATTATGGCGAATTTTATCTCGTCACGGTCTACACGCCCAACTCGCAGGATGAACTCAAGCGGTTGGAGTACCGCATGCAGTGGGAGGATGACTTCCGCGCGTATCTGCAAAAGCTGGATGCGGAAAAGCCGGTTATTGTGTGCGGGGATATGAACGTTGCGCACAAGGAAATCGACCTGAAAAACCCCAAGACCAACCGCCGCAATGCGGGCTTTACCGATGAGGAGCGGGGGAAAATGACCGAGCTGCTGGAAGCGGGCTTCACCGATACGTTCCGTCACTTTTATCCGAATGTGACCGGCGCGTATTCGTGGTGGAGCTACCGCTTCAAGGCGCGCGAAAAAAACGCAGGGTGGCGCATCGACTATTTTCTGGTGTCCAGCCGTTTTATGGAACGCGTCAAGGATGCCCGTATTTTAAGCGATGTGTTTGGCTCAGATCATTGTCCGGTATTGATCGAGATAGACTGACTGCGGCGGCAAAGAGAGTAAAAAAACAGACTGCGAAAGGTTTCGCAGTCTGTTTTTGTTTATATCGGGTTTCAGCCGCCAAGCAGACCACTGAGCGCGATCAGTGCGGGAATAGAGAGGGCGGATAAAATGGTAGAAACCGCAACCGCGCGCGTGGAGAACAGATAATCTGTGCCGTATACCTGACCGAACATGGAGCAGGCCATGGCGACCGGCGCGGCGGAACTGATCAACATACTGTTGCGCAAAACACTGTCGAGCGGGAGCAGCAGGAAGATTCCTAGCGTGATCAGCGGCAGAATGAGCAAACGCAGGGCGGTGACCCAATAAACCTGCTTATCTTGAAAGCAGGAGCGCAGGTTGCACTGCGCAAGAAACGCACCCAGAATAATCATGGCAATCGGCGTGTTGAGCGAGGCCAGATAAGAGATACAGGTCGCGGGAATTTGCGGCAGGTTGAGGGGCGTCAGGAAAAAGACCAGACCGATGGCCAGCGAGACGGTGCCAGGATTAAGGATCGCGTTGCGGATTTTCTGCGCTTTTGCGGTGTCTCGGCACAGCTGTGAAACGCCGTAGCTCCAAAGTAGAACGTTGTTGACTGCGATAAAGGCAGAACCCAGAAACAAACCATAGGAGCCATACAGTGCGTCCAGCAGCGGAAGCGCCATAAAGCCGCAGTTGGTGAACACCACGCACACGCGTTTATCGGCAAAATTCTTGTGCGGCCCATTGGTACGAACCGGAAATGGCTGGCGGCGATGGATAGTTCCATGGCAATGACCGTGCAGCCTGCGGCAGCCAGCAGATCAATGCCAAGCGCGGGATCGAATTCACGCTGAAAGGAATCAATGATGACGCAGGGCGCGACAATGCGCGTTAGGATCAGCGATAGCTGACCCGCACCGTCGTTATTCAGGTATTTGAGCCGGACACATACAAAGCCGACGGCCATCAGCAAAAACATGACAAAGATCTGTGAGACCAATATTTGAATATTTTCGAGCAAAATTCATTCCCTCCGATTTCCAACTTTATAATCATAAAACAGATTCGGAGCGTTTGTCAATGCAAAAGGCATGTTTGTATTTGTGCGGGCATAAGATGGGGTGAAAGGGTGGTTGGCTGTGAAAAAAATGATTTGCGCCGCCATACTGGGCGGAATGCTGCTGGTACAGGCGGCGGCGCTGCCGGAAATGGGGGCGCTCAATGCCAAGTCTGCCGCGTTATATGCGGCCAACGGACAGGAGCTGTTTACGTACAATGCCGATGAGCAGCTGCAGCCGGCGTCGGTGACCAAAATCATGACGATGCTGCTGACAATGGAGGCGCTGGAACGCGGTGAAGTGACATTGGACACGATGATTACGGGCAGTGAATACGCCTGCTCGATGGGCGGCACGCAGGTGTGGCTGGAGCCCGGTGAACAGATGTCCCTCAATGATATGCTCAAAGCGATTGCAGTGGGTTCGGCAAACGATTGCGCAGTTGCCGTAGCGGAACATCTGGCAGGCACGGAGGCGGCGTTTGTCGAACGGATGAACCAGCGCGCAGCAGAGTTGGGCTGCACCAACACGCAGTTTATCAATGCCAACGGGCTGGATGGCATGGGGCAAAAAACCATGACTTCTGCGCGTGACATCGCGCTCATTTCCTGCGAGCTGCTTAAGCATCCCAAGATTCTGGAATACACCGGCATTTGGATGGACAGCATCCGCGACGGAAAGTTTTCGCTCGCCAACACCAATAAAATGCTCAAAAGCTATCCGGGATTGACTGGCCTGAAAACGGGCTATATTGCTGAGGCGGGCTTTTGTATTTCGGCGAGCGCCGAGCGGGACGGTCTGAGTCTGGTCGCGGTGGTCATGGCGGCGCCGACAAAGGAGACCCGTATGGCGGACGCATCCGCGCTGCTCAATTATGGTTTTGCCAATTTCACAGTCTATACGCCGCCCGATGATTTGCTGCAGCCGGTTCCTGTGCAGCTGGGCAGCGCAGACTTTGTGCAGCCGGTTTTGCAAAACGACCAGTCGATCGTCGTAGAAAAGGAAAAAGCCGCACAGCTAGAAACACAATTGAACTTGCCGGAGTCGCTGCAAGCGCCGATTACGGCAGGACAGCAGATCGGGGAACTGATCGTGACGAGCGGGGGGGAGACCCTGCTGCAGCTTCCAATCACGGCGGCCGAAGATGTCGAAGCGCGAAGTATCCCGGGACTGCTGTTGGCGTTCCTCGGAAAATTGGTGGGAAGCGGCGCGGCGTGATATGGACAAAATGACGGAAAGTTTGCAAATCAGGCTTGAGGTTTGGGGCAAACTATGGTACACTAAAAGCAACCTCAAAGGTTGGGAGGATATAAACTATGGTAAAACTGATTATTGGCGGCACTGGCTCTGGTAAGACCAAGGAATTGATTGACCAGGTCAATACCGCGGTACAAGAAGAAAAGGGAAGCGTGGTTTGCATTTCGCGCGGCAACAAGTTGACTTTTGATATTTCGCATGATGCGCGCCTGATTGATGCAACCGATTACCCGATCAAGGATTACGCAAGCCTGCTTGGATTCCTGTGCGGCATTCATGCTGGTAACTATGATATTACGCGTGTGTTCATTGATGGCCTGTATAAGATCACCGGCATCAAGGATGTGGCAAAGGCCGAGGAGTTCCTGAACATGCTCGACCAGTTCTCTTCCAAGCATAGCGTTAACTTTACGGTTTCCCTCAGCGAGGAGCCGTCTGCGGCAACCGAGGGTATGAAGCGCTTCCTGTAAGCGAATACTTAGCGGTTATGCAGCGTGATAAAAAGCAGCGATTTCATCGCTGCTTTTTTCTTTTTTCGTCAAGGAATAACCGTGCGCAGACAGGGAAAGTACAGTTGCTGACTAAATGAAAATATACTAAAATTAGAGATAATAGAGCGATATGCGCCGACTGCCAAGAAAAATATGTTTGATTTGCATAATAGGGAGAGGGAAGAAGAAATTTTTTTAAGAAATTTCTGATAAAAAGTGTTTCACTTTTTGGTCAGGTTAGGTATAATAAAAACGATATGCGGGAAGGGCAGTTTGGCCTGTTCGGCACAGCTGTGCTCAAGATATCAAATCGGCTATATGGGGGAATGCGGTTGAGTCAAAAAAAGGATCATTGGAGTGTGCTGCGTTACCTGATTTATTTCAGTCAGGTCGGGTTCACGGTCGTCACACCGCCGGTACTCTGTTGCTTCGGGGCGCTCTGGCTCCGGAACCGATTTGGATGGGGCAACGGCGTGATGATTTTCGGAATCCTGCTCGGGATAGCGGTTGCAGCCTGCGGACTGCGGGACTTCCTGCGGTTTACCGAGCGAAAAGCCAGAGAAAGCGAAAGAAAGGAGAGGCTGCCGTGACGGGAAAACAAATCGTGCGGGAAGAATCGGCGCGGATGCTGCGTGGGATCGTGCCGCTGACGCTGATTGCCTTCGGCATTTTTGTGTTGGCCGGCTGCGAGGTGTGGCGAGCGGGCATCAGCCTGCTGCTGGGCGCGTGCTATGCGCTGGTTTTGTTCCGTATGATCGGCAACAACGTTGCCAAGGCCGCCCTGTTCCCTCCGGAGCAGGCGACTCGTATTGTGCGGCGCGGTTACGTTTTTCGTTATGTGCTGACCGGCCTTGTGGTATTTGCGGCAATCAAAGCGCCGTTTATCCATCCGCTGGCAGCCGTGCTTCCGCTCTTCTTTCCCAAGATTGTGCTGCTCTGGCATAATGTAGTTCAGAGGAAAGGAGGTTAGACGGTGAATGTTGAAATAAACGGCCCACAGGTACTGGGATATCTATTCGGTAACCCCAATCTGCCGATCACAGAAACCATGCGCAACGCATGGATCGTGATGGCGTTTATCCTGTTCCTGTGCATTTTCTTGACCCGACGCATGGAGAAGATCCCAAAGGGGAAGCAAGCGTTGGCGGAAAAGGCTGTCATCATGATTGACAATCTGGTCGATAGCACCATGGGACAGGGGTGCCGGGCATTTTCGCCTTATATTGCAACGCTGCTGATGAGTTCGCTGTTTGGTTCGCTCGCGTCGCTGTTCTGGATGCGTCCGGTTACGGCCGACCTGAATACGACTCTTGGCTGGGCGCTGATTACGTTCATCCTGATCACGTACAACAAGATCAAGTACGGCGGCATTGGCGGCTATCTCAAGGGCTTCTTGGAGCCGATCTTCGTGATGGCGCCGCTTAATGTGCTCAGCGAAGTGGCGACTCCGGTTTCCATGTCCTTCCGTCATTTCGGTAATATGGCGGGCGGCCTTGTCATTTCGACACTGATTATGGGTGCGCTGGAGGTTCTGTCCAATGCGGTTCTGGGCTTTTTGCCTGTTCCGCTGTTGCAGATCGGTATACCCGGTGTCCTTTCGCTGTACTTTGACTGCTTCACTGCTTGTATGCAGGCATTCATCTTCAGTATGCTGACCATGGCTTATGTAGGTGATGCGCGCGGCAGCAGCTGACGCACAAGGTATGGCATCAACAACCGAATCCATTCTCAAATTTTGAACAACAACATTTTCAGGAGGAAAAAAGTATGGATCCCAAAGCATTTGTAGCAGGCATGTCCGCCCTCGGCGCCGGTATGGCGATGATCGCAGGTCTTGGCCCTGGTATC
>NZ_CALWJK010000063.1 GCF_944380975.1 uncultured Agathobaculum sp.
ACGGCCGGCTCCCGATAACGGATACTGTGGCTCTATCCTATGAGATTGGCTGGCTCCGCCATCGCAGAATATTCACTTCTGGCAGGAGCGAATGGGAATGACGTCCAAAAGACCAAAAAAACCACAGAAATACAGGTTTTTTCGACCTGTCTCTTTGCTAAATGATACTGAAATGATATTAAAAGTATCTGCCAGTTGAATTGAGCATCACTGCAAAGGATAATGAAAAACGCCCCACGGAATTTGTCATTCAGTAGGGCGTTTTTTGCTTGTCTTTATTTATCTTTTCGCCATGGAATACTAGGTTCATGCTTCCCACAATCATCACAAGTATCTGGCCAATTAAGTTTCCATTCAAAGTATTCCCCTGGGGTAATCTCCTTTGCTTTCAACTCCTGCTTACGCATCAACCATTCTTTAAGAAAATTATTAACTGGAAGAGAGTCAAAGTAGATTCCTACAGGTTCACGAGGAGGCCAGTCATCGCTGTCGTGATACAGTACAAAATTGTCGTACAAATTATAGGAATCAGGATACCGATGCATCTGAAACAGATTGAGAACACCAGGGAATTCTTCTTCCAACCATAGCAGACGATGGAAAAACGCTTCCATGGAGCCAGGAGCATGGTCGTAGAAGTTTTGAGGATTGACATGAAGCGCCTTCGACATTTGGTCGAGTAGTTCTTTTTTAGGAGCTCGGTAGTTGATCTCATACTGCGCAATTCGATTATCGGCACCTTTATTTCCGAGGCCGGCTGCCATAGCTAACTGTTTTTGTGTCATACCACGAAAAGTTCTGATTATCTTAATTTTATCCCCTACAGTCATGAATACACCGCCTTTTATGATAGTGTATCGTATATCAAATGAAAAAACAAGAATTAAATTCGCAAATATGCGAATTTAATTGATATTCGCTTTAATGCTAATGCGAAGTAACAATATACATATTAACATATATGCTCATGAAAAAAGGGGGGCGGCCTGCTATCTTGATCAACCAGTTATGTATTCTCATGCCGATCAAGCAACTGATGCCTTAGGAGCCGAAGATCTACGCCTACAAGGTGGTGAGAACCTTGTACTAGAACTCAAGGGAAAGGGATTTAAAACCAATGGGTGCAGTTCAGTTAAACCAATGCTTTTTAACATAGCAACCTCGAACTATGTATTTCAGGATTCTTAATTTATGCTTTGGAAGAAAGTCTCCCGGTTTGAAGGATTTCCATTGGCCACAATGTCTGTTAATAATAATATAGTTTTGACTCCATATATGATGCTCTAGTACGCTTGGAAACAAGCGCAGAATATGCTTCGGAATTTCCGCTCATATGTTCAGTAAGCATGACTGTCTGGGTACCTTTATTCCAATCAACCTTAAAACCGACCAAAAGGGCAAACGACCTGACTGGACCATAATGTTTATATTGCTTGTATATAAGGTTGCAAGAACTTGTGACATAAATGGAATTCTGGGTGTTCCCAGAATTAGGCCCGTCTCCAACTAAGTTATGATTATATATTTCACGGAAAATGTTTTTCAAAACATTTTGTTCAGGAATGTCATCACACGATCTGTAGGTTTCTTTATGGCGGTTGGATGCAAAGTACTGCTAAGACAAAAAAGAACCTGTGGCACATATTTGCCGCAGGTTCTTTTATTCAATGCTGTCTATATGGTTGAAGTCCAGATCACATGTTCCTACCGTGAAGCTGTAATGTCATAATATCTTTATAGAGTAAACCTTCTACTTCTTCGTCCAGCGGATCAAAAGCGCAGCCATACCGCCAGCGAGGAGGCTGGCCTGGCTCCGCAGTGTTCCGAGAACTTGCCACCGTACTGGCAAATTGATAGCTGGAACCGTTTTCTGTCAAACAGGGAATGGATAGAATGAGCTGCCGCCCTACGCCTAGCTTGAGAGGGCTATAAAAAGCGACACCAACTAAACTAATATCCTCCAGTTGGCACTTTCCGCGAAAGCGAAAGCCCGGTCCCCAGAGAATTTCCGCTTCAGCCTCTACTCGTTGCCGAAATGCTCTACGCGATTCAGTACAAGCAACTGCGTTTTGTATAAAAATGTTCCACCGATCCTCTTCGCACACAGAAACAACGCCGTAGAGCATAACCAAATTGCCCCAGTGCTCACGTACTCGCACCTGTATCTTGACTGGCGTGCCATGTCCCACGCCCAGAGGAGCCTCACAGTTCTGACGCGGCTCAATGGTGACCATCTTAAAATCTGGATCTCGCTGTGCTACATGTCCGGCGAAGAAAAGATAGTTGTCCGTAGTCAAAACTTCGCATACCGCACCTTCGCAAGCGGCAAGCAGTTCATCGAGAGTATGTTCCTCAGTAGCTTCAGACGTTTGTCCTGTTGTTTGTGGAATCTTTTCATTGTTTTCTGGTGCCTGTTCTGTTGTAACCGAGGATCGTTTCGTAGCCGCAAAAAAATGATGCATAGCGAGTTTCTCTCCTCCGCTGCTGACCATAAGCAGCAGCCCAATATTCTGTGAATAGACTATCACCGGCAAATGGTCCTGTCAAGGGTGAAAAAACATTTAACATTTTCAATGCATATTCAACACATGTATAAAAACCGCACACCGATAAACCGGATATTTTTACCATAAAAATCAACAACCACCAGATACATACTGGTGGTTGCTTTATATTGATTTAAACAGTTTGAGACTGCATGCTGTACGGGAACCATTGTTGTATCGATCAGATTTGCGACGTAAACACCTGATATCCCTGGCGGCTCATCTCATCGAGCAGACGCTTTGCATGCTCCACACCGCCGACCTCACATACGACCTGAATGATGGCTTCACCAATATCCAAATCCGCCTGCACGCGGTCATGCTGGAACCGAATGATGTTTGCATTCTGTTCCGCGACCAAATGGGCGAAGCGTTCCAGTGCACCGGGCGCATCCGGCATAATGGTAGAGAACTTAAGGTGACGACAGCGGGTGACAAGGCCCTTTTCCACGATTTTATGAATAAAGGACACGTCGATATTACCACCTGACAAAACGCAGACAACCTTTTTGCCCTTTACATCAACCTTGTTGTTCAAGACAGCAGCGAGAGATGCCGCACCGGATGTTTCCACGACTTGCTTGCAGCGTTCAAGCAGGAGCAATACCGCGGATGCAATCTCATCATCCGAAACGGTCACAACTCGATCCACATATTTCTGAATATACTGGAACGTATTTTCGCCCGGTGTTTTCACGGCGATACCGTCCGCAATTGTGCGCACGCTGTCAGAAGGCGTCAATGTGCCAGCACGGAAAGAGTTTGCAATTGCCGGTGCACCTTCCGCCTGCACGCCAATCACTTGAATGCGTGGATTGATCTGCTTGGCGCAGGCAGCTACACCTGAAATCAGTCCGCCGCCGCCAGCCGGAACAAAAATCATGTCTACGAATGGCAGGTCGCGCAGAATTTCGAGCGCAATCGTGCCCTGACCGGCCATAACATCCTCGTCATCAAACGGATGAATAAATTCTGCACCGGTTTCCTCGCAGATCTCGCACGCTTTCGCATAAGCTTCGTCATAAATGTTGCCTGCCAGCACAACTTCAGCGCCATAACCCTGTGTAGCCGATACCTTGGCGATCGGTGTCGAGCGCGGCATGACAATTGTTGACTTAACGCCAACCGAGCTGGCTGCAAAGGCAACACCTTGTGCATGATTGCCCGCAGAGGATGCAACAACTGCATGGAGGTTGCCTTCGGCGTAGCGCTTCATGATTTTGTTGTATGCGCCGCGCACCTTAAAGGAGCCGGTTTTCTGCTGGTTCTCATATTTCAGGTAAACTTCCGCACCAGTCATGCCGGAAAAGGTGCAGGAGGTGGAAAGCGGGATATTGTGGATCACGTTTTTTAACCGATCCGCCGCCGCTTCAAAATCTTTTAGTTCTAACATAGCGTTCTTCCTCAATTTAGCAAGATAAATTTATCATAACACTATCATGCATTTTTTGCAAGAAAAATCCGCAAAAAGGTCAAACCCTGCAAACACCTTTTTTGTCGCGGGCGCGGTTTTTGTTGCTATTGGAAGCGCTTTTTGCTATACTAATACTAATCATAAAGAACAGTGATGTGGAGGAAATACTGGAATGGATGAGCAGAATAAAGGCTTCCGCGGGGCAGTATTCGGCGGCTTTCGACGGGAGGATGTACTGCGCTACATAGAGGAAACGGACAGCAAGTATTTTTCCGAAACCGAAGAATTGCGCCGTCAGCTGACCGAGGCGCAAGCAGCTATGACCGAACTGAGCGAGCAGAATAAAACGCTGACCGCCAAAAACGCCGAGCTGCTGGAACGTTTGGGTGAGATGACGCTGGATACCGATAAAATTCGTGCGCAGCTCGACCAGATCGAGCGCGGTTTTTCTATGCAAACAGGGGAGATCGAAGCGCAGAACGCCCGTGCAGAAGAACTGGCAGCGGAAAATGACCGGCTAGCAGCAGAAAATGCAAAGCTTGCCGCTAAGTGCGGGGAATATGATGCATCTAAGGATAAAATCGCCGAGATGGAGCTTTCCGCCTATCGTCGTGCTAAGCAGATCGAAGAGGATGCAAAAGCGGAATTACAAAAGCTGCGTCGTCAATCGCTGGAAATGATCGACCAAGTGAAGCGGCAGCTGGATGTGACCAAGGAGAATTACCGCACTGTGCTGACACGCAGCCAGCAGGAATCAGCAGAAATGGCGCGCAAAGCAGGTGAGGTGCTCGGTGAAATTGATCGAATCAGCGCAGCCCTCAGCAAAGGCGAAGTCGAGAAAAACAAAAGCGGATTGCGGGACGTTCTGAACAACCTACGGCCCAAAGCGGAGGAATAAGCATGGCGCATTATGATTTAAAAACTGAACAGTTAAAGGAAATGGCACCCAAACTGCGTGCAGGCGATACCGTAACGCTGACCGGCATCGTATACACCGCGCGCGACGCAGCGCACAAGCGTATCGTTGCAGCGATGGACACGGGCGAAGCGCTGCCATTTGATTTGGACGGTGCTGCGATTTATTATGCAGGCCCGACGCCAGCAAAGCCGGGGCAGGTAATCGGTTCGGTCGGTCCAACAACCTCCGGCCGTATGGACCCGTTTGCGCCGCGACTACTCGATGCGGGCCTCGCCTGCATGATCGGCAAAGGCGTGCGCAGCCAGTCTGTGCAAGACGCCATGCAGCGCAATGGGGCGGTATATATGGTGGCCATCGGCGGCGCGGGCGCAGCAAAGGCGGCCTCAATCAAAAAGGTCGAGGTCATTGCCTACGATGAATTGGGTTGTGAATCGGTCAAACGTCTAACCGTGGAGAATTTCACTGCCATTGTTTCGCAGGATTGTGTTGGCGGTAATTTGTATACGGAAGGCGTTGAAAAATACAAACGCTGACATGCGGTGCGGCTATAATAACCGAATATTTTCCCCTCCTCGGGCATAAGCTGAGCTGAAAAGCAGTCCGGGGAGGGGATTTTTTTGAAGTTAGGATTCCGGCATACGGCGTTTCAGGCAGTGTGCACGGTACTTGCGCTTTGCTGCGCATTGGCGTTGTTGGGGCGTGACAAAGCGCAAATGACGCTTGCCGAGAACGCCGTGCAGGTACCGGTGCTGATGTATCACAGTATACTCAAAGATAGCGCACGGCAGGGACAGTATGTGGTTTCACCGGACATTTTATCTGCGGATCTGGATGCGTTGCAGACACGTGGTTATGAAACCGTAACGGTAGCCGATCTGCTGGCATATGTTTATGATGACGTTCCACTTCCGGAAAAACCGGTCATGATCACTTTTGACGATGGCTATTACAATAACTATGTATATGCCTATCCACTGCTGCAGCAACGCGGCATGCGTGCTGTGGTTTCGGTCATTGGCAGCCAAACCGCGCAATATACCGAAAACGGCGTGGAAAACGCTTACTGGTCCCATCTGCGGCTGGAGCGCCTGACCGAAATGCAGGATGTGTTCGAAGTGCAGAACCATTCATGGAATTTACATGAATACGGCGAGCGCCGCGGTTGTCTGCGTCGCCGCGGAGAGGATCAAAGCAGCTATGAAGCACTGCTGCGCGAGGATACCGAGCAGACGCAAAAGCTGCTGACAGAAGCAGGACTGCCAACGCCGACCTGCTATACATATCCGTTTGGCGCTTGTTCGGAAGAGAGTGAACGTATTTTAGAGGGCATGGGTTTCTTGTGCACGCTGGGCTGCGAAGAGCGTATGAATTTTGTGACAAACGACCCTGCCTGCCTGTATGAAATGGGGAGGTATAACCGTGGAGCGGGCGAAAGCACAGAGAGCTTCCTCGCAAGAGCGCTGGGGGAGTGACAAGATGAGGCTGATCCGTTTTTCCGATTTGCATTGCCGTGAGGTGATCAACTTATGTGACGGCGCACGTCTGGGGGAAGTGTGTGATTTGGTGTTCGATCCGGTGTGCGGACAAATCACCGCCATTGTTGTGCCAGGGCAGGGGGGCTTGCTGGGGATGTTTTCACGGCAGGATCAGGAAATTCCGTGGCAATGCATCGAAACGCTGGGAGAAGATTATATTCTGGTAAAATTTCATGCGTAACCGCTGGAAAACAGAATAAGAATATGATAGGATAGGGGAGCAAAACGATCAGGGGAAAAGAGAAAGAACCATGAATAAAAAAACAGGATATTTTTTAACGGTGTTTGGCGCGGTCTGCTGGGCGTTTTCAGGTGCATGCGGGCAATATTTGTTCCTGCATCGCGGACTTGATGCAAATTGGCTGGTTTCTGTACGCTTGACAATGGCAGGGCTGCTGCTTGTGCTCTATTCGCTGGCACGCTGGCGCAGTGATGCCGTACAGGTTTTCCGCACAAGGAAAAGTGTAGGGGCCATCATCATATTTGCAGTGTTTGGCATGGCAATGTGCCAGTATTCCTATTTCCGTTCGATTGAGCTTTCCAATGCGGCAACCGCAACGACATTGCAATACACTGGCCCAGCGTTGGTACTGCTATGGTTGGCATTGCGTGAAAAACGTATGCCTAGCCTAAAAGAATTGATTGCAGTGGTGTGCGCAATGGGTGGCGCTTTTTTGCTTGCCACCCATGGAGATCCCTCCCAGATGGCGTTGTCGCCAAAGGCACTATTCTGGTGTGTGCTGGCAGCGATTTCGATTGCTGTGTACAGCGTGCAGCCTCGTGAGCTGATCGCACAATACGGCACCATACCGGTTACCGGATTTGGTATGCTGATCGGTGGACTGGGGCTTTGCGCTGTTTTCCGTCCGTGGCATATCGTCGGGCAGTGGGACGCTGTAACCGTTATCGGTATGGTATACATCATTATATTTGGTACCATCTGTGCATTTTGCTGCTATCTGGAAGGCGTGCGTCGAATTGGAGCGGCAAAAGGCAGTATCCTAGCTGCGGTGGAGCCGGTGGCATCAGCCGTACTCAGTGTATGCTGGCTGGGTGTGCCGCTGATCGGCGTGGATATAGGCGGCATTGCCCTGATTGTTGCGGCAATGGTCTTGCTGGCAGGCGACAGCGAGTCCTCTCCAGACAAGAAAACAGCAGAAAAATCTACTTGAAGTAGAAAAAATAATTGACAAAGCATATTTGTCGGCGTATACTATTAGAGCACGAATTCGCACACCTCGTGATGAAAGCAGCCGGTGACCGTTTTGGGGTCGCTGCTGTCAGATGATCAGAGGTGGAGGAAACAACCAAGGAGGAAAAATAAAATGGCAGTAATCTCTATGAAGCAGCTTCTGGAGGCCGGCGTACACTTCGGCCATCAGACCCGCCGCTGGAACCCGAAGATGGCAACCTACATCTTCACCGAGCGCAATGGTATCTATATCATTGACCTGCAGAAGACCGTAAAGAAGCTCGAGGAAGCTTATTTCTTCGTACGCGATATGGCAGCTGCTGGTGAGTCCATCCTGTTTGTCGGTACCAAGAAGCAGGCACAGGACGCGATCAAGGAAGAGGCTGAGCGCTGTGGCCAGTTCTATGTCAACGCACGTTGGCTGGGCGGCATGCTGACCAACTTCAAGACCATGCGCACCCGTATTGCCCGTCTGAATCAGCTGCAGAAGATGCAGGCGGACGGCACTTTCGATCTGCTTCCCAAGAAGGAAGTTATCAAGCTCCAGCTCGAAATCGCTAAGCTCGAGAAGTACCTCGGCGGCGTTAAGGAAATGAAGAAGCTGCCGGGCGCTCTGTTCGTGGTTGACTCCCGCAAGGAGAAGAACGCGATCGCTGAGGCTCGCAAGCTGGGTATTCCGATCGTTGCAATCGTTGATACTAACTGCGATCCGGACGAGATCGATTATGTTATCCCGGGCAACGACGACGCGATCCGCGCTATCAAGCTGATCTCCCAGACCATGGCAAACGCTGTTCTGGAAGGCAAGCAGGGCGAACAGCTCGAGGTCGAGGCTAAGGCTGACGAGACTGAAGCTAAGGCTGAGGCGTAATTCTGATATTGTAATATTTCCGCAGGGCGCGACGCCCCCGGCGCGCCGTCCGGTTTTGTCCGTGTAGCGGTGCCGGGTTGTCGTGCCCTGTGGCTTTGATGAAAAACTTGATTTGGAGGAATATAAAATGGCTTTTACTGCTGCTGACGTAAAGAAGCTCCGTGAAATGACCAATGTAGGCATGATGGACTGCAAGAAGGCGCTGACCGAGGCGGACGGCGATTTTGACAAGGCAATTGAACTGCTGCGCGAAAAGGGTCTGGCCAAGGCTGCAAAGAAGGCAGACCGCATTGCAGCGGAAGGCGTTGTTTGCGCGACTGTTTGCGACGACTGTGGCGTAGGTGCAATCATCGAGGTTAACTCGGAAACCGACTTTGTTGCTAAGAATGCGGATTTCCAGCAGTTTGTTGCTGATCTGGCCGGTGTTGTCATGAAGGAAGCTCCGGCTGATGTAGAAGCACTCAAGACCTGCAAGATGGGCGACCTGACTGTACAGGAGGTTCTGCAGGAGAAGGTGCTCACTATCGGCGAGAACATCCAGATCCGTCGTTTCGACCGTTTTGATGAGTCCACTGTGAATGTTGCGTACACCCATATGGGCGGTGTTATCGGTGTTCTGGTTGGTCTGCAGGTTTCGGACAACCTGAAGGGCAATGCGACCGTTAAGGAACTGGGTAAGGATATCGGCATGCAGGCAGCGGCGATGAATCCGTCCTTCATGGACAAGTCCGAGGTAGACGAGGCAACTCTGGCCAAGGAGAAGGAGATTCTGCTGGCTCAGGCGCTCGAGGAGAACAAGACCGCTGCTAAGCCGAAGCCGGAACAGATCATCCACAAGATGGTAGAAGGCCGTATCGGTAAGTACTACGAGGAAAACTGCCTCCTGCAGCAGGCTTTTGTTAAGGAGAACAAGGTCTCCGTTGAGCAGCACATTGCAGCGGTTGCAAAGGAACTGGGCGGCGAGATCAAGCTGGCTAAGTGCGTACGCTTTGAGAAGGGCGAAGGCATCGAGAAGAAGCAGGACGATTTTGCAGCAGAAGTTGCTTCCATGGCGAAGTAAGATTTGTTGTAATTCCTAACTGAAAAACGCACCGATTCACCCATATAAAATGAGCAAAATGGCTCGGAGAGTAACGTGATGTTA
>NZ_CALWJK010000064.1 GCF_944380975.1 uncultured Agathobaculum sp.
GTTCGGAATAGTGTAGTGCTGGCGGTCTATCTCTTGTTTTCGGTTGCTTGCTTCCTTACCGTACATGAGCATTTGCTCATAGCATCCAAGACCGCTTGTATCTGCAGCACAATGCTGTCCAGCGCCGCACGGATGATCTCGTTTCTGCCGGTCGTGCGGGTCATGCCATACAGCATCCCTTTGGCTTCGTCGTTCCAATAAGGGGCAGATAAACCGGAAAACGCGGGCACCAACACGGTGCGGTCCTGCGGATTGGCCGCTTTTGCCGCCGCTTCCGTCTCCCCCGGGGATTGGATCAGCTGCAAATCATCCTTCAGCCAGGTAATGACCGCGCCGGTATAATTGATGTTGCCCTCCAGCACGTAGTTTACCTTGCCATCAATGCCCCAAGCCAGCGAGGTAGCCAAACCATGCCGACTGGCAATACAGCTTTCCCCCGTGTTCATCATAATAGACGAGCCGGTGCCATACGTGGTTTTTATCATACCACAGCTGTGGCAGCCTTGTCCAAACAGCGCCGCATGGGAATCACCCATCGCACTGTGAATCGGCACTTTATGCGGAAGAAAGCCATCCAAGTCGGTCATGCCGAACAGGCTGTTGCTGTCGCACACCGTTGGCAGGCACTCCACGGGAATGTCAAAGATCCGGCAGATCTCCTCGCTCCACTGCAAGGTATGCAAGTCGAACAGCTGGGTTCTGGACGCATTGGAATAATCGGTTTTCCACTGTTCTCCGTTCGCAAGCCGGTAAATCAGCCAGCTGTCTATGGTGCCCAAGCGAATCTCCGCCGTCTCCGGCAGTTCTTCAGTATTTTGCAGCAGCCAAGCCATTTTAGCAGCTGGAAAGTACGGAGACAACGGCAGTCCTGTCTTTTTTTCGATTTCTTCGCTATGCGCCTTTTTCTGATGCGCAATCTCCTTGGCTCTGGCGCATTGCCACACAACGGCAAGGTTTAAGGGCTCCCCCTGCCGGTTCCAGATCGCGGTGGTTTCTCGTTGGTTGCTGATGCCGATGGCAAAGATATCCGCTTTACGGATGCCGGTTTGCTCCACCACATCTTTTGCCGCGGCAATCACGCTTTGATAGATTTCCTCCAAGTCATGCGAAACCCATCCCTGCGCATTGATGATTTGTCGGTGGGTGCGGTCTGCACGCCCTACCATGCGCCCATTCTCATCTGTCAGGATGGCTTTGGTGCCCTGCGTACTCTGATCGATGCCCAGTATGTAGCCCATGGATTATTCCTCCGCCAGCGCTTTTTTTACCGTGCACGCAATCCCTTCCGCGTCCATACCGTAATAATGAAACACCTCTTTATTGGTGCCCGGAACCAAATGTGCGTCCGGCAAAGCAATCTGACAGACCTTGGTCGGATGGTGGGCTGCGGTCACCCGGGATACCAAGCTGCCCAGTCCGCCAAATACCGAATGCTCTTCAATGGTTACCAGCAGCTTGGACTGATCCGCGCATTGCAGCACTGTCTTTTCATCCAACGGCTTGAGGCAATACATGTCCACTACTCCGGCATGAATGCCTTCTGCTTGCAGGATTTCCGCCGCCTTCACCGCATAAGGCACCATCTCGCCGCACGCAATCAGGGTCATATCCGCTCCGGTGGAAATGACATTGGCTTTGTCCAGTTCAAACGCCATCGTTTCATCATATACATCCTCGGTGGCGGAGCGGCTCACCCGTACATAAGCCGGTTTTTCATCCTGCAACAGCGCTTGCATGAGTTTTGCCGTCTGAAAGCGGTCGCTGGGCAAGTACACCCGCATATCCGGCAGCGCGCACATTGCCGCGATATCCTGACAGGAATGGTGGCTCATGCCCAGAGCGCCGTAGCTTACGCCTCCGCTGACGCCCACCAAAGTCACATTGGTGTTGCTATAAGCTACATCAATTTTCGCCTGCTCATAGCTTCTGGTGGACAAAAAGCACGCCGGAGAAACCGCAAACGCTTTCTTACCACACGCTGCAAGGCCGGCCGAAACCGAAACCAGATTCTGTTCCGCAATGCCCAGCTCAACAAACTGCTCCGGAAATGCCTTTGCAAACGGCGTCATGGATGCAGAACCCCGGGAATCTGTGCAAAGCACCACGATATCCGTGTCTGTTTTAGCCGCTTCCAGCAGCGTTTCGCAAATGGCTTGCCTGTTGGTTATGTTATTCACCTTGCAGCACCTCCTCAATTTCTTTCATTGCCTGCTGATACTGTTCCTCGGTCATGACGCCGTGATGCCAGGAAGTCTGATTTTCCATAAAGGACACGCCCTTGCCCTTCACGGTGTTCGCAATGATAGCGGTAGGCTTTCCTTTATATGCGGCCGCCTGCTCATATGCAGCATGCAGCTGACTGCAATTGTTGCCGTCCTCTATCGAGATGACATGCCATCCAAAATCCCGGAACTTATCCGCAAGGCTTGCGCTGTTCATCACTTCTTCCGTTGTGCCGCTGATTTGCAAGCGGTTCAGGTCCACCGTAGCGCAAAGGTTGTCCAGATGATAATGACCGGCAGCCATCATGCCTTCATAATTGGAGCCTTCCGCCATTTCACCATCCCCCAGCACCACATAAGTGCGGTAAGGACGCTGATCCATTTTTGCTGCAAGCGCCATGCCGACGCCAACCGACAAGCCATGTCCCAGCGAACCGGAGTTCATCTCCACGCCGGGCACCTCCATATTGGGATGCCCGATATAACGGCTTTGATATTGGCTGAACGTCTCGATCGCTTCCCGCTTATTGAAAAAGCCCTTTTCTCCCAGAACACAGTACAGTGCATCCGCACAGTGCCCTTTGCTCAGGAGGAATCTGTCCCGGTCAAGGTCATTTACCTGCTGAGGGGATACGTTCATCACATCAAAATACAGGGTGGTCAAAATATCAATGACGCTCAAATCGCCACCCACATGACCTGCGCGGGAACGGTACACCATTTCGATGATGTCCCTCCGCATTTCGTAAGACTTTCTTGTCAGTGCGTCCATCTTGCATCCTCCGTTTTCGCGATTAGTAAATGGTGAAGCCGCCGTCAACCACCAGATCTTTACCTGTGATCATGTTGGATTCTTTGCAGGAGAGGAACAGGACCGCCGCTGCGATTTCATCGGTTTCTGCAAAGCGATGTGCCGGGATCTTCTCGATCATATCGGTTTTCACCTTGCCCTGCCATGCCTTTTCACCCATGTAGGTATTGACTACGGTCGGCGCCACGCCATTGACATTGATACCGTATTCGGCCCATTCCAGTGCGCAAACCTTGATCATACCAACCAAAGCCGCCTTGCTCATCGTGTAGCCGACATGCTTATTGATGGCGATGAAATCCGCCTGCGAGGTAATGCAGACGATCTTGCCGCCCTTGCCCTGCCGGATCATCTGATTGGCAACGCCCTGACAGACGCGGAATACGCCCACCGCATTGATTGCGATATGCTTTTCAATCGTGCTGATCTCGATGTCCGTAGCGCGGTACAGATCAACGAAGCCCGGCATCGCAGCCAGCACATTGACCTCACCAAAGGCTTCGACCACTTGGGCGAGCATTGCATCCACGCTTTCCTGCTGCGTGACATCGCATTTAACGCCGATGGTTTTTACACCGAACTCCTTGGCAATGGCTTCCGCCACTTCCGGACAATTATCCTTGCAGTCTACGATGGCAACGTTCGCACCCTTCTTCGCATACATCCGTGCAGTAGCCTCTCCAATGCCGCCGGCACCGCCCACAACGATCGCATTTTTGCCGGTCAGATCAAAATCGCCCGTTACCTTTTCGTACTGAATCATTTCGTTTCCCTCCTGAATATTTAGTTTGTTCGTTTCTGTAATTCAGATTTTATAACTAAATATTTATATTGTAAATACTGAATATTCAACATTCTTGCTCAATCGTTTTTATGCATCATGAACAAACCAATCTTATTTATCGCGAAAATACGATGCCATTCTATACGATATTTCGCCATTTTACCACATCATACCAATTTTCAGCCAAACTAATTTGCATAAAAATCGTTCACTAAATATTTTTATTCCGTTTATTTTCTTCTTGACGAAATATGGAATTTTATTTATACTGGACATAAAGCAATTCATGAATTTTTATAAGCGGGGGAACCACCAATGACCAACAAAGAAATTGCCCATCAATTAGGAATATCACCTGCCGCCCTTTCCCTGATCATCAATCATAAACCGGGCGTATCCGACAGCACTCGTGAAAGGGTACTGGCACAGCTGGAAGAAATGGGATGCGGTGCGCTGGTCAAGAAAACCGTTTCCTCCCCCAGCAACAACCTGTGCTTTATCATCTATAAGCGTCACGGCGAAATTCTGGATCTGCATCCTTTTTTTCTGCTGCTCATGGAAAATATCGAAAACCATGCCCGTTCCTACGGCTATAACATTCTGTTGTGCACCATCGACAAGCGCCACCCGCTGGAACCGCAAATCGAGCATCTCAACAGTCTGGATTGTCAGGGCGCTATCCTTTTTGCAACCGAGATGCAAGATGAAGATATGGAAGTCTTCCAGAATCTACGGATTCCTCTTGTGGGCTTGGACAATGACTTCACCCGCCTGACCTGCAACACCATCGCCATCAACAATCAGATGGGCGCTTTTCAAGCGATCGAATACCTGACCAAGATGGGGCACACCCGCATCGGATATCTGCGAGGCCATATCCGCATCAGCAGTTTTATGGAACGCCAAGCCGGATATGAAAGCGCTCTTTCGTATTTCGGTTTGCGGTTTCAGGATTCTGATATTATCACCCTGCACTACACGGAGGAAAGCAGCTACCGCGATATGAAGTCCTATTTGGAGCATTCGCGCTCTGCTCCGCTGCCCACAGCATTTGTTTCCGATGATGACACCATTGCCGTAGGCGCTTTGCGCGCCCTGACCGAGCAAGGCTACCGAGTGCCCGAGGACATTTCCATCGTCGGCTTTAACGACCGTCCCACGTGCGAAGTCACCGTGCCGCCGTTGACGTCCATCAACGTCTCCAAATACGCGCTGGCCCAAGAATCCGTGGACGAGCTGCTCCGCCTCATTCAAAAACAGCCGCAAAATAATCCGGAGCCGCGTTCCCGGAAGATTCGCATCGGCACCAAGCTGGTGACGCGCCAGTCGGTTGCCGGCATACCGCAATCCTCTACAGGCGCATTATAAGCACCGGTCTTTTCCTTTCCGCCGCCACCCTTTACAGAAAAAACAAGCACGGATTCGCTCGAATCCGTGCTTGTTTTGCTATTCTATTGCATTTTTCCTTCATTTCTGTAAGTAGCGCACTTTTCCGTCTACCCGCGCAAATTTGGAGAAAAACTCCTCCCAAATGCGGAATGACATCTCGGTCATGGTGGCATGCGGCATATAATCCACCCAAGTAAAGTTCACCATCGGCGCACCATCCTCCCGGCCATACGTCAAATCGTGCCAGCGGCCATGCACCGTCCATCCGGTTGTAAAATCTTCCGGCATCTCGGGCGCAATATGGTTGATGCCACGCCAGATACGCAGGCTGTCGCCGGTTTCATTCTCCGTGGTCGGAACGGAGGGCAAGAGCCACGCCTCCTGCTCGCCGCCGAACATCCAAATCGGGATCTGTACATCCTTCCGGCAAACGATCTCCGGCAGGGCGCGAATATTCATGTCCGGCATCTGGAACAGGATACCCGAACAGGGTGCCGCTGCTGCAAACACATCGGTCATTGCCATGGCAAGCACCTGTGTCATCACCGAACCGTGCGAATGCCCGGTTGCATACACGCGGCTGCGGTCAATCGCATGCGCAGCGCAGGTTTTTTCCAGCATCGTCCGGAAGAATTGCAACTCATCCGGCCCATCCGGCGCATTGTGCATGAAATTCCACGCAGGCAGCGGCACATTATCCGGGTCGCATGCCTGATTGGCGCACAGCATCTGTCCCGGCGTTGCCGACGGATGCACCACGATAAAGCCATGCTTATCCGCCACCTTGTACCATTCCGAGTTGCCTGCATAGATCTCGCCCGAACAGGTGTAGCCATGCATTGCAAACACCAGCGGAACCTGCTTTTCCAGGTTTGCCTTTATCTGTTTCGGTACATAGACATACCATTCGCGCATCCAGCCGCCAATCTCTTCATAGTGGTATTCCATGCCGAGATCCGCTACGGGATCTTTTGTCACGCGCAAGTCGCCGCCCGGCCCGCTCATCCAGCGGCGCTGCCGATACAAAAACGATTTCCAGATGCGGCGCAGCAACGGATTGGCATACGCCTCAGATGCGTCTGCGATCGCACTTGTGCAGACCCGAAACGCTTCTTTTTCCTGATTGGGCGCATACGGCACTTCTTGCGTCCGCACATAAGTCATCACGTCCGGTTCGGTCTGTCTGCCCGGTTCGGTAATACCGCAGGCAGCGCGCCAGTAATCCGCCACGCCGTTATCCGCACCCTGCGGATAGGAGGGATCATCAATGATCCACGCCGGCATCGGAATTTCGCCTTTTTTGATGCCCAACCGATGCGTCTCATCCTCAAAGCCATCCAGATTGATGCAAAAATCAGCTGCTGCCGCCTTGCGATATGCCTCCGCAACCGCTGCACCGCCTACGCTGACCACACCGGCCCACACGGCAGGCTGATACATCGCCGCCATATTGGCCAGCACGCCGCCCTCACGGCAGCCGGTCAGATAAAACTTGGACTCATGTACGCAAAACTTGAAGCGCTGCGTGCCCGCGAGATAAACCGCGTTGATATAAGCGACATCCCCATTCGGATCGCCATACGGCTCTTTGACATTCCATTTGCCGCCTTGCGGCTCCAGGAAAAACAGAATCAGCTTTTCCTTGGTTTCCTCCGTGTCTGCGATCATGCGCCACCAGCTGTCGCGCCACAAATCGTCTGCTGTTTTGCCATTCTCCGGCAGGATGAACACACCGGCCGTCGAGGGCCGCGCCCCCTCCGGGATGTACACCAGATACCGCCTTGTTTTTCCACCGACCGTCACCGTCTCTTCAAACGTCCCCTGATACAGGGGCTTGAACGGATGCTGCGCGTCAACTGCATAATGAAAATTCTGATACATGCTCTATTCCTTCCCTTTTATTCCGCCTGCTTGAGCATATCTTTTTGCTCCATATCGGCAATCATTCCGTCATACTGCTTATCCAGCTTATAGGCCAGCATCAGCAGGATAATGACTGCCCATGCAAACACCGTGCCCCAGATATACAGGTTTTCTACCATAGCGACCGCAGACGGAATCTCCTGCTCCAGACCGGTAAAGCCCGATGCATCCATCAGCCAACCGATTACCGCACCGGCAATACCGCCGCCGAACTTCTGTCCTACGGTTGCTGCACTGAAAACGAGTGCCTGCACACGCACGCCGGTTTTCCAGTGACCGTAGTTGACCACGTCAGCCATCATGGTGAAGATGCAGCCGAACAGCGGCGCCTTGCCGATGCCGCGAATTGCTGCGATCACCGCCGCAAACGTCGGGTTTGCCGGCACAAACAGCAGAAGCAGCTGCGCCACCGCAGTCAGGATCGCGCCCCAGAGCACCAGATTGCGCTTGCCGAACTTTTTGATAAACGGCGCAAGAATCATAATCACAATGACCTGCGGAATGTTTTCCGCCAGATTGAGCACGCTGTAATACTCGTTATTGCCCAGAATATACTGTGCATAGTAGGTGGCGCAGGTGCCGTTGACCGTCTGGTATACGGCAAGGAACAACGCCGAAATCAAAATCAGCAGGAAATACTTGTTGTGAATGAGTGCACCGAATCGCACACCGACCGGAAGCTTCTCCGCCTCCTGCGCTGCCTGCGTGCGTACACGCTCCTTGGTGCCGAAGAAGCACCACAACAGCAATGCAATGGCCACAATGGAGTAAATGAGCGTTACCTTGATCCATGCCGCCTGATCGCCGCCCATGCGGTTGATGATCGGCAGAGTCGCCGCCGATACGATCATATTGCCGATCGGACTCATTGCCATGCGGAACAGATTGATTTTCGCCAAGTCCTGCTCGTTGCGCGTCATGAGCGGCGCCATTGCGCCGTATGGCAGGTTGAGCGCCGTATAGACCACCGTAGTACATAGGTTATACGTGATAAAAATGTAAATGGCCTGCACCGCCGCTGTCGCATTAGCCGGCAGGCAGAACAGCGCAACCGCCGTTACTCCATACGGGATTGCCATCCAAAGCACCCAAACGCGGCCGCGGCCATGCTTGGAATGCACCTTATCCCTAATCAGGCCGATCGCAACATCGGACAGACCATCGAAAATGCGTGAGAACAGCATGATCATACCGACCATGGCTGCCGAAACGCTCATGACATTGGTGTAAAAATACGTGACCAGACCACTGGTCAGTGCAAACACTACATTGCAGGCGACATCGCCCATGCCGTAGGACACTTTTTCAAAAATACTGGTTCTTACATTGGCTTCATCCACCGGATTTTGCACGCTTCGCTTTGCTGTTGCCATAGGTTTCTCCCCTTTTCCGTTTTTTATTGGGGGCCACGAACCTGCGCAGGAATGGGTTCCCTCTTTCTGCCCTTAGTGTACTGTATTTCAGCAGGTAAAAATACAGAAATTACGCATTCCCCATTTCCGCATTTTTCGCTCTTTTTGGAATTTCAAAAATTTTCCGCGGCCAATATGGCAAGAATCATGGAATACAAGGTCAAAAAACATATATTTTATTTTATCTCGCTGATCAGCAATCCCGTCTTTGCAGAAGGATCATTTCCACTTCATGCGGGCCAAGGTCTGCTTCCAGCAGCAGCTTTCCATCCGTATCGCTCTCGCAGACCGTAAAGGACGGCTGCGACGTTTCGCTCAAATAACGCAGATCATCCGGCCCGATTTTTGCCGGCGCACCGATTTCCAGCCACTTATCATAGGCCGAACCGGTTTTCCGGCTGATGCGCCGCCGCTCCTGCCGGTATCCGCCCGGATGCAAGCCCGTCAGGGTCAATGCAATATGCAAATTCCCTTCCTGCCGGAACACTTTGTATGCATCATGTGGGTTGGTCAATTTTTGATAACGGTATCGGTACAAGGCATCATAATGGCAATAATGGTACAGAAATACCTGAATTTCGTTGCGGCTTTTGGAGACAAACCACCCCCGCCCCCGTGCAACCAACCGCTCGCCAACGCGCGTCAGCAGCCGCAGCGCCTGATATCCTGCCTTCGGGATTCCATTCGTCGTGAACAGGCCGTATCCGCCATGAAACACGCCGCCTGGCACCAGCCATTCATCGATAAAATCGGTCAGCAGCCAGTATCCCATCATATCCACGTTATCGCAGTTTTCCAGTATGTTCTTTGTCAGCCATGCCGCCTTATAGCAGGTATCGCTGGACAAATCCCGCTGCCACAAGGTCGAGCTCCATTCCTCAATAATCACTTCCCGATCGCCCAACCCGCATTCCGCTGCCATCAGCCGGAAAGAGTGCAAAAAAGGACCTGTTGACAAAATCCCCAGATGCTCAGTTTCTATGATATAATAGAAACAAAGGAGGGACGGAGCATGATGGGA
>NZ_CALWJK010000065.1 GCF_944380975.1 uncultured Agathobaculum sp.
CATAAAAAATGGTTCAAAACGGGTCAGACTATGCCAAAACAGGGCAAACAATCTGAAAAGGAAAAACCCCGAAAACCACATGGTTTCGGGGTTTTTGAGCTGTTTTGAACTAAAATTATCGCTTGCTGAACTGCGGAGCGCGACGGGCGGCCTTGAGGCCGTACTTCTTACGTTCCTTCATACGCGGATCGCGGGTCAGCAGACCAGCAGCCTTGAGCGCGGGACGGTACTGCTCAGAATCAGCCTGCAGCAGCGCACGAGCGATGCCGTGACGGATCGCGCCAGCCTGGCCAGTGAAGCCGCCGCCGGATACGGTGCACTCTACATCGAACTTGCCAGCAGTGTTGGTCACTTCGAACGGCTGACGGCAAACCATCTTCAGGGTCTCCAGACCGAAGTAGTTGTCGATGGTGCGGTTGTTGATCTTGATCTCACCGGTGCCGCCCGGGAACAGACGAACGCGGGCAACGGAGGACTTTCTTCTGCCGGTGCCGTAGAAATAAGCCTTCTTAGGTGTATACATCAGTTAGTTCCTCCCTTACTTATCCCAAACTTCGGGCTTCTGCGCCTGATGGTTGTGGTTCTCGCCAGCGAAGACCTTCAGACGGGTCGCGGACTGACGGCCGATCGAGTTCTTCGGCAGCATGCCCTTGACAGCCAGCTGCATTGCAAACTCCGGCTTCTCGGTCATCAGGGTCTTGTACTGTACTTCCTTCAGGCCGCCAACCCAGCCGGTGTGGTGACGGTAATACTTCTGGGTGAGCTTCTTGCCGGTCAGGATCGCCTTGTCCGCATTGATGACGATGACGAAATCGCCGCAGTCAACATGGGGGGTGAACTCGGCCTTGTGCTTGCCGCGCAGCAGCATGGCGGCGGTAGCAGCAGTGCGGCCCAGCGGCTTGCCCGCAGCGTCCAGCACGTACCACTTACGCTCGACAGTCTCTGCCTTAGCCATAAAAGTAGACATGTTTTCTTCCTCCGTTTATTCTATCAAAAATTATTTTGACAACATTTTCATGCGCTCTAAGCGAGCATATCTATTAAAACACATCGTTTTGCGCAAGTCAAGCGGAATTTTCAAAAATTATCTTAAATCCAATAAGAACTCTTATATTCCCTTCCATTCTCTTTTAATCTCTTGTTTTCTCACTTTTCAATTCAGATTTTTCATTTGCGTCCGAACCTGTTTTCTGATATAAATAATTGTATTTGATTTCAATTTACGAAAAATCGGAGACTAAACCATGCAGAAAATGCTCTCTTATGTCCGCCGCGCGGTGGACCATTACCATATGATCGAAGAAGGCGACCGCATTGCCGTCGGCGTATCGGGCGGCAAGGACTCGCTTGCGCTGCTGGTGGCGCTGGCAAAGCTGCGCGCCTTTTATCCCAAAAAGTTTGAGATCGTCGCCATCACGCTTGAAATGGGCTATGCAGAGATGGATTTTTCCCCTGTGCAGACGCTATGCGACGAGTTAGGCGTGGAGTATATCCGCATCCCGACGCAAATCGGCCCGATCATTTTTGACATCCGCAAGGAGGAAAACCCCTGCGCGCTTTGCGCCAAGATGCGCCGCGGTGCGCTGCACGAGGCAGCCAAGGCCGCAGGCTGCAAAAAGGTTGCGCTCGGCCACCATTTTGATGACGTGGTAGAGACCTATATGCTGTCCCTGTTCTATGAGGGACGCATCTCCTGTTTTCAGCCGGTAACGTTCCTCGACCGCACAGGCATCACGCTCATCCGACCGCTGCTGTATACGCCGGAATACTATGTCCGCTCGTTCGCGCAGCGGCATGCGCTGCCCATCGTGCACAACCCTTGCCCTGCCGACGGCAACACCAAACGGCAGGAGATCAAGGATCTGCTGAAAAACCTGGAACAGACCATGCCCGGTCTGCGCGACCGTATTTTCGGCGCCATCCAGCGCTATCCCTTGCAGGGCTGGGCGCCCGACCGCACCCGTACCCCAAAGCGTCCGAAATAACACCTCCGCCGCCGTTCCCATCCGGGACGGCGGTTTTCTTTGATTTTACAGAAATCCCTTTGTGTTTCCCTTGGTTTTATGGCATACTAAAGAAAAGAGGTATCAGAGAGGAGCTTGATTCATGGACAACCGCACCGACCGTCAAAAATATCTGAGCCTGCTCGCACTGCAATACCCCAATGTACGCGCGGCAAGCAGCGAGATCATCCATTTGCAGGCCATCCTCAGCCTGCCCAAAGGTACCGAGCATTTTATGAGCGATCTGCACGGTGAAGCGGACGCTTTTGTACATATCCTGAACAACGCTTCGGGCGCGGTGCGCGAAAAGGTGGATATCGTCCTGCGCGACAGCCTGCCCGCCGATGAGCGCGCCCGGCTTGCCACCCTGATCTATTATCCCGAGGAAAAGCTGGAGGAGCTGGTCGCGGCCTCGCCCGACCGTGCCGAGTGGTACCGCATTACGCTCAGCCGACTGCTCGAGATCTGCCGCCTGTGCGCCTCCAAGTATACGCGCGCCAAGGTGCGCCGCGCCCTCCCACGCTGGAATGGTGACATCATCAACGAACTGCTCAACAAAAATAACGACATCTATAATAAGCGGGAATACTTCGATACGGTCATCTCTTCCATCATTGAGACCGACCGCGCCGAGGAGTTTATCATCTCAATGTGCAACCTCATCAAGCGGCTGGTCGTTGACCATCTGCACATCGTGGGCGACATTTTTGACCGCGGTCCGCGCGCGGATATCATCATGGACCTGCTGATGGACCACCACTCGGTCGATATCCAGTGGGGCAACCACGATGTGCTCTGGATGGGCGCCGCTACCGGCAGCCGCACCTGCATTGCGACCGTTTTAAGCAACTCAATCACTTATAACAATCTGGACGTGATCGAAACCGGCTACGGCATCAGCCTGCGCCCGCTTGCGCTGTTCGCGGACGAGACCTATCGCGGCAGCGACGTATCCTGCTTCCTGCCCAAAATGCTCGATCCCGCCGAACAGACCGGCGTGGACACCGCGCGTGCTGCACGCATGCACAAGGCGATTGCCATCATTCAGTTCAAGCTCGAGGGGCAAACCATCCGGCGCAATCCTTCTTTCCACATGGATGACCGTCTGCTGCTCGATAAGATCGACTTTGAAAAGGGCACGGTCACCCTGCCGACCGGCGAATACAAGCTGCGCGACTGCGACTTTCCGACCATCGACCCGGCTGATCCTTACCGACTGACCCCTGAGGAACACGAGCTGATGGCGCAGCTGAAAAATTCTTTCCTGCGCAGCGAAAAATTGCAGCGGCACATCGGCTTCCTGTATTCCAAGGGCGGGCTGTACAAATGCTTCAACGGCAACCTGCTCTTCCACGGCTGCATTCCGATGGACGATCAAGGCAAATTCCTGCAATTCTCATTCGGCGGGCAGCAGCTTTCCGGTAAGGCGCTCATGGACTGGTGCGAAACCGTTGCGCGCGAGGGCTATTATGCGCGCGAAGGCACAGCGGAACGGCAGTTCGGCAAGGATTTCCTGTGGTTTCTCTGGTGCGGACGCAACTCACCTTCCTTCGGACGCGACCACATTGCTACCTTTGAACGCCGCCTGATCGAAGATCAGTCCACATGGGCCGAACCAAAAAATCCTTACTATTCGTTCTATAACGAGGACGAAGTCTGCGTGCGCATCCTGCAGGAGTTTGATCTGGAGGGCGAGCACTGCCACATCGTCAACGGCCATGTGCCGGTCAAGACCAAGGACGGCGAAAGCCCGATCAAGGCGGGCGGCCGCCTGATCGTGATCGACGGCGGCTTCTGCCGTGCTTACCAGCCGACGACCGGCATCGCAGGCTATACGCTGGTATTCGACTCTTGGGGCATCCACATCACCGCGCACGAGCCGTTCCCCGGCAAGGAGACCGCCATCCGTGACAATAAGGATATCCTGTCCACCTCCATGGCGTTCGACCGTTCGGAAAACCGCATCCGCATCTGTGAAACCGATGTCGGCCATGCGCTTCAGCAGACGATTGACGACCTGAAAGAACTGCTTGCCGCCTTCCGCCGCGGCGAGATCAAAGAGGATAACCGCGATATGTGACGCATCACACAAAAAAGCTCGCAGCCGATTGGCTGCGAGCTTTTTGTTTGCTTTTGTGTTGCTTACTGCGCCGCTGCGGCAGACAGGAAATTGTCCGCGTAGTAGTCGCCGTTCGCATCGTCCAGTACGACGCAGATCAGGTTGCCGCTGCTCTCCACGCGTACCTTATCCGGATCGACGCCGACGCACACCCACTTGAACGGGTCAACGCTCTCTGCGATCTTAGCCTTAGCCGCCTCGATATCCGCGCCTTCCGGCATGCGCAGCAGCACGATCGAATGTGCCTGCGAAGTGATCATCGACTCAGACGCCAGACCAGCCTCGAACTGCACGTCATCCGTGCCGAGATACCAGGTCAGCGGCTGCGTGGTGCCGTCCGCACCCATGCCGTTATACAGCACGGTCTGGCCGACCATACCGGCGTCCTTGTCGCCGTAAATCTGATCCATCAGCTCAACCAGTGCAGCGTCCGCCTCGGGCTCTTCCGGCTCGGTGGGCTGCTCCGGCTCTTCGGCCTTCTTGTAGCCCCACTCTGCCTCGCCGTACTTCTTCATGAACAGGTCATAGTTCTCGCCGTAGCGCGATGCATAAACACTTTCGATCTGCGGGTCAAAGGTGTACGCCACGCCGTCGATCGTAATTTCCGTCCACGCGTGTACGGACTCGCTGCCCTTGGGGCTTACGCCCGTGCCGACAATCGCCTTGGCGTCATAGCCCACCTGACGAGCCAGATAGGTGAACACGCTCGACCACGAATAGCAGTTACCGCGTTTATCGGTCAGCATATTAATCGCCTGTTCGATCTCCCAGCCCTCCTTGGAGGTGTCGACCGTACCGATGCCCAAATAGCCGAAGGTCTCCTTGGCATAGTCATAAACCGCGCGCAGCTTCTCCATCTGCGTCATCTTGTCGTTTACCACACCGGCAACTGCCTGCGTCAGCAGCTTGTCCAGTTCCTCCGAACCGGTCGTGTAGCGGCCGTTGCGGTCGAGTTCCAGACCGTCCACCGTCTTGTTGTAGTCAAACTGCTGGTCAGCGTTGACATGGAACAACAGTCCGTTGATGTTATGCCAGCCCTCTGCCAGCGTGGTGGTTTCCTTATCGTAAGAAGTCCACTTCTCGGTGCTCTCGGTCATTTCGTATTCGTGATCGGTCGTGGCCTCAAGCATGGCCAGATACGCCCAGTGCGTGTCCGGTACGTCCGGCATTACGCGGATGCCCTCGCCCGTGGATGCCATCACAGCGTCGCCCGTGCGGCCCAGAATACGGTTAAGGATGGTCACTGCCTCGGCACGGGTGATCGAGTCATCCGGACGGAACAGGCCGGACGGGTCGCCTGCAACCCAGCCCTGTGCCAGCGCGGTCTGCACGGCATCATACGCCCAATGGGTCTTGGGCACATCGGTAAAGCTGTTCTCCGTGCCGATATCGTCATGCGGGATGCGGGACAGGATGGTCACAAACTCCGCGCGGGTGATCTTGGCCTCCGGGCGGAACGTGCCGTCCTTATAGCCGCTTACCAGCGAATAACCGGTCATTTCCTCCACCGCTGCGGCATACCATGCATCCTGCGGCACATCGGTAAACAGGTAGTCCCCGCCACCGGAGGACTCGGTCAGCAGCGAAGAAATCAGCTTGCACGCCTCGGCACGGGTGATCGGCGCATCCGGACGGAACGTGCCGTCCTCATAGCCGTTCATATACTGCATATGATCGGTCGTGTTGAGCACCGGCGTTTTTGCCGGAGCGATATCATCGGTAGCAGCCGCACACGCAGAAATCGGCAGAGCGGACATCGCCATCAGAGCGGCGAGAGACGCCGCGGTCACTTGCTTTTTCATGAGAAAACTACTCCTTTTCGTCGTTCTGATCGGTTGGACGGGATGGATCGGCATTTCGTTCCCTCTCCGGCGCATTTTCCTTTGATTTTTTTCCATCCGCCTCACCCTCCTGCGGGTCGAGCACGATCGGAATCAGCGAAGCGGCGAGCTTGCCCTTGCCGCGTGTTTTTACATAAAAATAACCAATAATGGAAAATGCCACCGCACCAAGGAAATTCACCTGCAAATCTTTCATCGTGTCGATCAGCCCGATATCCAGATAGCCGCCCGGGAACTCCATCCAGTCCTCCCCATTGACGATCAGGCTTTCCACCTGCACATGCTCAACATTATTGAGTCCATCCGGGTTGAGCGAAACCGAATTGATATTCTGCACGATAAAATCCTTCTGCATGTCGGTTCCCATTACCTGATCTGCGCCAAATTCAAAAAATTCCCACAAAACGCCGACGGTCATGGAAAAGCAAAACGCTACAATGGCCAAAAACAGCGGCGACAGCTTGAAAGAAAACCGCTCGCTGCGGTTAAACAGATCGACCAGCGAAAAGCCGACTGCCGCAACGAGGAAGCCGTTGATGGTGTGCAGCATGGTGTCCCATCCGGGAATGATGGTGTAAAACGAGTTGATTTCTCCCAGAATTTCCGCCGCGAAAATGAAACAATAGATGATGCCCTCCATCACCGGCGGAATGTCGATGTCCAAGCTGCGTTCGATCAGCATCGGCACACAGAACAGCACCAGCGACAGCACGCAGACAAACATATTCTCATACCGGTGCATAAACGCGGCGCGCACAAAGGTCAGCACAATAAAAAACGAAAGAACGCCGCGAATGGTCAGTCGGCGGCGCGTGCGGTGACGTTTTTCCATATTCAGTTCCGCAGACGTTTTTTTTTGCGGTTGTTTCGGCATACAAATCCCTCCCTATCCAGCCAACACCGTTCTATGATGCAGTATATCATAGTGCACTGGAAAAGAAAAGGATAACCGCACGCTGCTGCCTGTGCGCATTGCGCTGTCCCTGATTCATTCTCGCCGATACGGCTCCGTCTCTGGTGTCAAAACAGACACTTTTTTATTCCAAAATCGAATCGCGTCTAATTGTTTTGGTTGTTTTGCACAACCATTTCTTTCCATATAGAAACTATATTATGAATTTTGTTAAAAATGCATCTGGCCAAAACAATACAAATATTGTATTCTTTTAATGTTAATAAAGATAATTCATATTATTTGAAATTGATATTGATTAAGGAGGTTTCCCCATGTTGTTCCAAACCACTGACGCGCATGAGAAACTGCGTGCTGAAATCCGCGCTTTTGCGGAAGCTGAGGTCAAGCCACAGGCTTTCCTCATGGACAAAGAAAACGAATTCCCGGCGGAAGCTGTCAAGAAAATGGGCGAGCTCGGCTTTATGGGGCTGCCTTATCCCAAAGAATACGGCGGTGCCGGTTTAGATGTACTGAGTTATGCGATCGCAGTGGAAGAGCTCTCGCGTGTGGACGGCGGCACGGGCGTTATCCTGTCCGCCCATGTATCGCTCGGCTCCTGGCCGATTTTCGCATTCGGTACCGAGGAACAGAAGCAAAAATACCTTGTCCCGCTGGCAAAGGGCGAGAAAATCGGCGCGTTCGGCCTGACCGAGCCCAACGCCGGCTCGGATGCGGGCGGCACCGAAACTACGGCGATCGACAAGGGCGACTATTACCTGCTCAACGGCGGTAAAATCTTCATCACCAACGCTCCCAAGGCTGACACCTACGTTGTGTTCGCGGTCACCACACCGGATATCGGCACCCGCGGTATTTCGGCATTCATCGTCGAAAAGGGCTGGGAAGGCTTCACCTTTGGCGACCATTACGACAAAATGGGCATCCGCTCCTCGTCTACTGCGGAGCTTATCTTCAACGACGTCAAGGTTCCCAAGGAAAATCTGCTCGGCAAGGAGGGACAGGGCTTCAAGATCGCCATGGCAACGCTGGACGGCGGACGCATCGGTATCGCGTCGCAAGCACTCGGTATCGCACAGGGCGCATACGAAGCGGCGCTCGAATACGCAAAGGAGCGCGTCCAATTCGGCAAGCCGATCGGCTTCCAGCAGGCAATTTCCTTCAAGCTTGCAGATATGGCGACCAAGCTGCGCTGCGCGCGCATGCTGGTTTACTCCGCAGCCGAGCTGAAAGAAGCGCATGAGCCGTACGCCACCGAGGCAGCCATGGCCAAGATGTATGCGTCCGACATTGCCCTTGAAGTCACCAACGATGCGCTGCAAATCTTCGGCGGCACGGGCTTCCTCAAGGGCATGGATGTCGAACGCATGTACCGCGACGCTAAGATCACGACGATATATGAAGGCACGAACGAAATTCAGCGCGTCGTTATCGCTGCGAATATTCTGGGCAAGCCGCCCAAGAGCGAAAGCGGCTCATCCAGCCGCCCGAAGAAGCCCGCACCGGTGACCGGTGTGCGCAAGCGCAACATCCTCAAGGAGGGTTCTGCGGAAGAGAAGGTCGCAGCACTGGTTGCGGCACTCCAGAAGGACGGCCACGACTTTACGGTGGGCATTCCGATCGACACCCCGATCACACAGGCCGAGCGCGTGGTTTCCGCCGGTCAGGGCATCGGCAGCAAGGAAAACATGCAGCTGGTTGAGGACTTGGCGCGCGCCGCCGGCGCTGCGGTCGGTTCCTCCCGTCCGGTGGCGGAAACGCTCAAATATGTGCCGCTTGACCGCTATGTCGGCATGTCCGGCCAGAAGTTCAAGGGCAACCTGTATATCGCCTGCGGCATTTCGGGTGCCATCCAGCACCTGAAGGGCATCAAGGACGCCTCGACTATCGTAGCAATCAACAAGAACGGCAATGCGCCCATCTTTAAGAACTGCGATTACGGCATTGTGGGCGATGTCAACGAGATCCTGCCGCTGCTGACCGCTGCGCTCGATACCGGCGAAAAGCAGCCTGCTCCGCCCATGGTTAAGATGAAGCGCCCGCCTGTTCCCAAGCCCGAGCCGATCGGCAAGCGCTATGTCTGCGGCGGCTGCGGCTACGAATATGTCCCCGAACTGGGCGACGAGGACGCCGAAATCGCTCCCGGCACGCTGTTTGAAAAGCTGCCTGAGGACTGGGTATGCCCAGAGTGCGGCGAAGGCAAGGAAATGTTCATCGAAGGCTGACCGGAAAATAAGACCTGCTAAGTATTGTCAAGAAGAAAAAGCAAACATTGTAAGTAGTTGAAAATCGGTGCACCTATTCAAGCC
>NZ_CALWJK010000066.1 GCF_944380975.1 uncultured Agathobaculum sp.
CCTCTGAAACGGCTGAAACCCTTGCCGCAGCAAGGGTTTCAGGGGTTGCATCTTTTTCAGCAACCTTAGTTGGTGCGGATGGGGGGACTTGAACCCCCACGTCCTTGCGAACACTAGCACCTGAAGCTAGCGCGTCTGCCATTCCGCCACATCCGCATATTCGGTTTTTCGTTTGTGAAGGTGGTGCGAGTGACGGGACTTGAACCCGTACGTCGATTGACACACGCCCCTCAAACGTGCCTGTCTACCAGTTCCAGCACACTCGCATTCTCTTTTGCGTCGTGTCGCATCACTGTCAGCGACGTATAATATTATAGCAAAATGAAGTGGTTTTGTCAATATATTTTGTCAAATCGATTTGATGGAATTTGCGAATATTTTCATACTGCAAAAAGAAGAAGCACTAGACTTCGTTTGAAATCAGTGCTTCTTCTTGGTGCGGATGGGGGGACTTGAACCCCCACGTCCTTGCGAACACTAGCACCTGAAGCTAGCGCGTCTGCCATTCCGCCACATCCGCATATTCGGTTTTTCGTTTGTGAAGGTGGTGCGAGTGACGGGACTTGAACCCGTACGTCGATTGACACACGCCCCTCAAACGTGCCTGTCTACCAGTTCCAGCACACTCGCATTCTCTTTCGTATCGAGTCGCCTCACTGTCAGCGACAAATAGTATTATATCGAAAAGAGAGGATATTGTCAACATATTTTTTCAAAAAAATCAAAAATTTTCGGAGCCGTTTTTCGGCTCCGAAAATTCAGTGAGTGGAACGCCATGCGATCAGCTGCGCGGCAATAGAAACAGCAATTTCTGCTGGAGTTTGCGCGCCGATCTCTAAGCCGATGGGCGTGATGATGCGCTGCTGCGCCTCGGAGGAAAATCCCTCCTGCGCCAGCGTGCAAAACAGCGTTTCCCGTTTGCGGCGGCTGCCCATCAGGCCGATATAACTGGCCGGGGTGGACAGCGCATAGCGCACGGCGTCTGCGTCGCCCTCATGACCGCGCGTCATGATGCAGAAGGCATCTGCTTCTGTGGGACGTAACGTTCCGATGAGCGTTCCGGCAAGTTCGGATAGGGGAACGGACAGCGTGTGCTCGGCGTGAGGAAAGCGAGTAGGGGAGCAGAATTCCGGACGGTCGTCGATGACGATGTGCCGGAAGCCCAGCCGATGCAGCAGCGCGCACAGCTCATGTGATACATGCCCACCACCGATGACAAATACCCGCCCTGCATCGGTCAGCGGCACGCACAGCACGTCTTTGCCGTTTCGTGATAAAACAGTTGGCCGTGCTGGCAGCGTGTCATCCTGCGCAATATAGGGCGTTGTACCGTCCAGCGGCAGACGCAGCCAGACTGGCGTTCTGTGCTGCAAAGCAGAAAGTGCTTCACGCAGCGGCGCGGGATCGGTCAGTGGGGTGAACAGCACTTCGGTCGAGCCGCCGCATATCATGCCCAGACTGCCCGCTTTGCGGTTATCCAGTTCAAAGCGCATAAGGCGGCCGCAGGCGGTCTGTGCAGCAGCAAGTTCCAGACAGCGGTGTTCCAGCAAGCCGCCACCGATCGTGCCGCACAGCAGCCCTTGCGTGCCTGCCAGCAGCATTGCGCCTTCCTTGCGTGGTGTCGAACCGGTCGCGCGGGCGACAGAAACCAGCAGGACAGGGCGACCTTGCTCCATTTCGTGCAGGGCGGTGGTCAGCAATTGCTCAAACATGGTTTGTCCTCCTTATCGGGTCAGCAGCAATACGTTTTCCGGCGCGATGCCCAACATATCGGGCAGCACGGCGGGCTTGCGGTCTTTGGGCATACGCCACCACAGGGGTGGCGTGGTTTCGTCCTGCTCTGCATAGCGGAACAGTAAAATCCACTCGAAGGGTTCTTCCAATTCTCCCACCCATTGCACGTTTGCACGGTTGGCGGCAGCGCGGGCGTGGAAATAATGCGCACGCAGACCGATGGCACACAGATCGTCCGGCACGGGTTGCGCGGAAGTGAAGCACAGTTCCCATGCGGGTGCTTCAACCGTCCGCTCGTCGATTTTTCGGGCGGGGGTGATGTTTTTGCAGCCTGTTAGACGTGCGGCGGCCTCACTGCGTGGGTCGGCAAAAACGGCCTTGGTTGCGCCGGCGCGCACGATGCGGCCGTCCTCCATCACGCACAGCTGTCCGCACAGGTGATAGGCTTCGTCGCGGCTGTGCGTCACCAATACGGCTTGTCGCCCATAGGAGCGCAGCAAGTCGAGAAACTGCGGCTGCAGCTGGTCGCGCAGATGGCTGTCCAGTGCAGAAAACGGCTCGTCCAGCAGCAGCAAGCGCGGCTCGTTCACTAGCATGCGTGCGAGGGCTACGCGCTGTGCCTGTCCGCCGGAGAGCTGCGCCGGGCGCAGCTTTTCCAGCCCCTCTAGCTGCATCATATCAATCATTTCGCGCAGGCGGCGCTGACGTATAGCGGCATCACGTTCGCGATGCAGGGCGGTTAAGATGTTGCGCTCGACCGTCAGGTGCGGAAACAGGGCGTACTGCTGGAACAGATAGCCCACGCGCCGCTGCTGCGGCTTGAGGTTGATGCCGCGTGCGGAGTCGAACAGCGTTTCGCCATCCAGCACAATGCAACCGCTGTCCGGCGTTTCCACACCCGCGATGCATTTGAGGGTCATGCTCTTGCCGCAGCCGGACGCACCCAGCAGGCCGGTGACGGCATTCTCCGCGTCAAAGGCGGTTTCCAGCACGAAGTCACCGAGTTTTTTGCGGATATCCACATGCAGGCTCATGCGTGGCGGACCTCCTTTTGTCGACGTTCCAACAGGTTGACGGTCAGCAGCACCGCTGCCGAAATGGCAAGGTTGACCAGCACCCAGAGAAAGGCGTGATAGTCGTCACCTGTGCGCCAGAGTTGATAGACCGTGGTCGAGATGGTGGCAGTCTTGCCGGGCGTATAGCCGATCAGCATACTGGTCGCGCCGTATTCGCCCAGCGCACGCGCAAAGGCGAGTACCACACCCGCGATAATGCCCTGACGGCAAGCAGGCATGCGAATGCGCCAGAAAATATAGGTATTCGATAGTCCGAGTGTTTGTCCGGCCTGTACAAGCGTCTGGTCAAAGGCTTCGAACGCGCCGCGTGCCGTGCGGTAGAGCAGGGGGAAGGCGACAACGGATGCCGCGATCACGCCGCCGTACCACGTCATAACGAACTTGACGCCGATTTGCTCGAGTGCGATACCGAGTGGACGGCGGGAGCCGAACAACAGCAGCAGAAAATAGCCCACGACCGTCGGCGGCAGCACAAGCGGAAGCGTGAGCACCACATCGAGCACGCCTTTCAGCAGGCGCGGCAGGCGCGCTGCGTAATAGGCCGCCGCAATGCCGGTGAAAAACACAATGATGCTGCTCAGCGCCGCGATGCGTAGCGAGTTAAAGAGCGGATACCAGTCCACAGGGAAAATCACTCCTATTGCAAACGGGGCAGGACACGCGCCCCGCCCCGTCTGTGTTGTTGGAAATCAGGAAACCGGGGAGAATCCCACGGACTCGAATACGGCCATCGCCTCGTCAGTCGAGAGATAGTCGAGGAACGCCTGCGCCTGTTCTGGGTGCGCCGAGGTCTTGAGTACAGCCGCCGGATAAATCACCTGACCGCACATGTCGGCGGTCGCCTCGTCCACAACGGTCAGGCCGTCGCTGAATGCATCGGTCGCGTAGATGATGCCAGCGTCTACGCTGCCCTCGCGCACCTGTGTGGTGACTTCTTTGACGTTCGTGCCGTAGGTCAGGTAGCCCGCACTGGCCAGCGCCGCTTCGTCCAGTCCGTAGAACGTCAGAATCTTCTGGGTATATTGCCCGACCGGCACATCGCTGTTGCCCATCGCCAGCAGAATGTTGCCCGCCTGCAAGTGCTCGGCGAGTGAATCAAAGCTATCGATGCCCTTGGGGTTGCCCTCGGGTACAGCAAGCGTGACCTTGTTTTCCAGCAGGTCAAGGCGGCTGTCCGACTGCACGAAGTCCAGTCCCTCGGTGTTGACCGATGGGTCTGCTGCTGTGTCCAATTGATCCATCTGCTTTTGTGCTGCGGAGATGAACACGTCGCAGTCCGCGCCCTCCTGGATCTGGGTCTTGAGCGTGCCGGAGGAATCGAAGTTAAAGGTCAGCGTCACGTCAGGCGCGACTTTTTTGTAATTCTGTGCGATTTGTTCGAGCGTTTCGGTCATGCTCGCTGCCGCAAAGATAGTGAGCTCGGTTGGTTCGCTGCTGGCGGCATCTGCCGAAGCATCCATACCGCCGCCGGACGAACAGGAGGTCAGGCTGACCGCCATACACGCGGCAAGCAGCCCTGCAAGTAGTTTTTTCATGGTATTTCTCCTTTGTCCCGTCTTTCAGGGACGTTATATTTTCAACCCGTCGGCTTTACGGCGCGGTCGAATCAAAGGTCAGCGGGCGCAGTCCATCCGCTCGCCGCGCAGCAGCGCGTGTGCGTGCGGAAGCTGGTCCAGAAATACATCCATGCACTCCATACAGGCTTTGGGACTGCCGGGCAGGTTAATGATGAGCGTCCGCCCGCGGATGACACTAACGGCGCGTGTCAGCATCGCGCGCGGGGTGATACGCAGGCTGGTCGCGCGCATAGCCTCCGCGATGCCGGGTGCGAGCCGCTCGGCAGCGTCCAGTGTCGCCTCGGGCGTCAGGTCACGCGGGGAGAATCCTGTGCCGCCCGTGGTCAAAATCAAGTCGGGTTGGCGCTGATCACACAGTCGGATGAGTTCTTTAGCCAGTCCTTCGCGGCCGTCGGGCAGGACAAGTTGCTCGATCACAGTATAGCCCACCTCTTGCAGCCGCGTCGCGACGGCAGGGCCGCTTTCGTCCTGCCGCTCGCCCGCAGCGCAGCGGTCGGACAGGGTGATGACGGCCGCCTGCAAGGGCAGCGGCGCTTCGCGCGGCTGGATGGTCATTTCGTCGCCAGCCACAATGCGCCCACCCTCAAGCACGCGTGCGAAAATCCCTTCGCGCGGCATGATGCAGTCGCCCATCTTGTGAAAAATCGCGCAGTGGTGGTGGCAGGCCTTGCCGATCTGTGTCACCTCAAGCAGCACGTCGCCGCAGCGTAATAACGTGCCGACCGGCAGCGCGCGAAAGTCGATGCCATCGACCACCAGATTTTCCCCGAACGCGCCGGGCGCGACATCCGCGCCGCGCGCATTGAACGCGGCGATCTCGTCCGCGCTCAATAGGCTGACCTGTCGATGCCAGTCACCCGCGTGCGCATCACCGTCCAGCCCGTGGTTTGCCACGAACAGCGCCGCGCCGCGGTCCTCTTTTTGAACGCCGCGCACTGCACTGGTGCAAACGGCGAGTACCTTTCCCATATTATCCTCCGATTTGGTTCATGGATTTGTGTTCCGTGATGTTTTCCTGCTGCGAAAAGCAGTGCGCGGCAGGTTTTTGCAAAATTGCTTCGCGGATGGCGTTTTGCAGCGTCGTATCGCCTGCACCACCGCGCAGCAGAGGGCGCAGCTCCACGCCCTGTTCGTAGCATAGGCAAGGCTTTAATAGTCCCGTGCTGGTGAGCCGCAGACGGTTGCAGCGATTGCAAAAGCCGTGGCTGACCGCGTCGATTAAGCCAATGCAGCCCTGCATGCCGGGGGCGCGAAAATACCGCGCCGGACCGTTGCCGCGCGGCTGATTGACCGGTGCAAGGTCAGGCCAGCGTGCGCGCAGCCGGTCGAGCACGGCGTCTGCGCGGATGGTTTGGCCGTTCTCATCTGCGCCCAGCGGCATTCGTTCGATAAACCGTACGTCTATCGGCAGCGTCTGCGCCAGTTCGGCCAACGGGATGAGCTGGTCGGCGGTTTCAGGCAGCAGCACAGCGTTGACCTTGGTCGGCAGGCGTGCAGCGCACAGGCGCACAGCGCGCAGTACCTCGTCTGCGGTGTGCGCGCGGCGGGTGAGCCGCTGATATTGCACATTGTCCATCGTGTCCAGACTGATGTTGACCCCGTCAAGCCTTGCCGCGCACAGTTCGTCCAGCAGAGGCGGCAGCAGCAGACCGTTGGTGGTCAGTGTGACCTGACGGACGCCGGACAGCGCTTTGAGATGCCGAATAAAGTCGGCACATCCCCGCCGCACCAGCGGCTCGCCGCCCGTCACTTTGAAACGGTCTATGCCGAGCGAGACCGCTGCCGATGCGATGCGCAGCAGCTCTTCATAGCGCAATAAACTATCGTGCGCAGTGGGTGGAACGCCTTCCTCCGGCATGCAGTAGCGGCAGCGCAGATTGCAGCGGTCGGTGATGGACAGGCGCAGATAGGTGATATCACGTCCGAATGGATCCAGCATCGTTATACGCCCTTGCCGAAGCCGCAGTTGGGGAAGTGGCAGACTTCGCAGTTCAGGCACAGCCCGCCGTGGCCAAGTCCCGCCAGCCATTCTGCGGTGATTGGCACATCGGCCAGCAGACGTGGCAGCACAAGGTCAAAAATGGTACGCTTTGCGTACATCACGCAGCCCGGAAGGCCACAAACCGGCCGCCCATCCGGCAGATAGGACACAAGAAACATGGCACCGGGCAGGACTGGCGCGCCGTAGCTGACGATCTGCGCACCTGCTTGACGGATGGCAAGCGGGGTACGGTCGTCCGGATCGACGCTCATGCCGCCCGTGCAAAGAATCATCTGCACGCCGTCGTCTGCCATTTGGGTGATGGCGCTGGTGATTTCGTCCGGATTGTCACCACAGACCGCGTGCGCGGCCATTTTGCAGCCATATTCGGCAAGCTTGCGTTCCAGAACAGGTGTAAATGCATCTTCGATCAGACCCTTTGCCACCTCACTGCCCGTGGTGACCACGCCGAACGAACGGGGACGGAAGGGGACAAGCTGCAAGAGCGGCATATCGCCTGCGGTTTGACGCGCCCGCACCATCTTTTCCTTTTCGATGACAAGCGGAATGACGCGCGTGCCGCACAGCTTGTCGCCCTTTTTGACTGGGAAGCCGCTGGCACGTGTTGCGATCATCATTTCTCCTAAGGCGTTGACCGCGCGCAGACGCTCCACATCGACCAGCAGCAGGCCGTCCTCATCTGCAATCAGCTCGATTTTGCCCTCTTTGGGGTCGGTTGCATGCATGTGTGCACCCTGACATATATCACGCAAAATTTCGGCCGCCTCGTTTTCGTGCAGCATGCTTTCGTTGTTCTCCCAGATGTAGATATGCTCCTTGCCGACGCTCAGTAGCACCGGAATGTCCTCCTCCTGGATGATATGTCCTTTGCGGAACACCGCATCCTTGGTCACGCCCGGAATGATCTGGGTGATATCATGGCACAGGACTTGCCCGACCGCGTCCTGCGTGCGCATCAGTTTCATGATAAGCCTCCAACAGTAAAATGCGGATTGCAGATGCAATCCTTGCTATGGTAAAATTGTATCATATTTGAACACAGGCAAGCAACCGCCAACCGTTCAGCAGGGGCGGTCAATGTTGCCAAAGTTTTTCGTTATATTTATAAAAGTTCAACGAATATGTGCAAATATGACAGTACTTTTTTGGATTGTGTTTTGTTTGCTTGGGAAATGATATACTGCATGCAGTGAGGAAAGGAGACGGCGCAAATGGAGCAGCCGCTGAAGGTGCGCGCAAGCCTGCGCGTTGTGCGCGAGGACAAGCTGTTCGGCCCGGGGGTGGCGCAGCTGCTGGAAGGAGTTGAGCAGTTCGGTTCGCTGCGGCGCAGCGCGGCGCGCATGGAAATGAGCTACAACAAGGCGTGGAGCGTGGTGCATGGCTGCGAGGAGGCGCTCGGCTTTGCGCTGCTCGAGCGGCGTATCGGCGGCGCGGGGGGTGGCGGTGCGGTACTGACCGAAAAGGCCAAAGCGCTGCTCGCGCGCTACCAAGCCTTTTCTCAGCGGGCCCACGAAGTGCTCGACGAAATGGCGGAAGAATATTTTTCGGATCTTTTGGATGGACGGTGACCATGATGCAGGAACAACCTTGGATATTGGTGCGGGGTGCAGGTGATTTGGCGACCGGCGTGATTGTGCGGCTGCACCGCTGCGGTTTTCGCGTGGCGGTGACCGAGTGCGCTAACCCTTCCGCAATCCGGCGGCGCGCGGCGCTGTGCGAGGCGGTCTGGCAGGGACAGGCGACGGTCGGGGGCGTGACCTGCCGGCGTGTGGCGGACGTAGAAGATGCTGTGCATGTATCGCAAGTAGGTGAGGTGCCGCTGCTGGTGGATGAACGCGCGGCGTGTGTGTCCGTGTTGCACCAGGCGGCGGTCGTGGACGCAATTCTTGCCAAGCGCAATCTGGGGACAAACCGCGCTATGGCGCCCATCACGGTCGGTCTGGGGCCGGGCTTTACCGCGGGGGAGGATGTGGACGCGGTGGTGGAAACCATGCGCGGGCATCATCTGGGACGCGTGATTTTGCAGGGTGCCGCGATTCCTAACACGGGTGTGCCGGGGGTGATCGCGGGCTATGCGGCCGAACGTGTCATCCACGCGCCTGCATCCGGCGAAATGACCTTCGTGCAGGATGAAAACGGGCAGACTGTTGACATCGGCGCGCTGGTTTGCAAAGGACAGGAAATCGCGCGTGTCGGTGGTGTGCCGGTGCTGGCGACGATTGATGGTGTGCTACGCGGTCTGATTCGCGCGGGTTATCCGGTGACGGAAGGACTGAAAATCGCGGACATTGACCCGCGTCCCGAACAGGTGGCTTATTGCGATACAGTGTCCGATAAGGCGCGCGCCATCGGTGGCGGCGTTGTCGAAGCGCTTTTGCTGCTCGCACGGGAAAAGAAAATGCAGCTACTGTGAAACGAAAAAAGGGCGCGTTGCAGAAATGAAATCTGCAGCGCGCCCTTTTATGCGCCGTCCAAAGGAGTATGTAGCCGATA
>NZ_CALWJK010000067.1 GCF_944380975.1 uncultured Agathobaculum sp.
ATGGCTTCCGATGCCAACGACCTGCTGAACACCACGACCGTTATGACCAAGGACGGCGCTCGTTCCGAGAAGCCGCTTTGGTTCTTCCTCGAGCGTTACAATCAGGCGTTCATCGATCAGGTTGTTGCGTTTGTTGACGCGATCCAGAACGACAAGCCGGTTCCGGTTGGTGCTGTTGACGGCCTGCGTCCGGTTCTCATGGCTAAGGCTGCGACTGAGTCCTGCCAGCAGGGCGGTAAATGGGTTGCCATTCCCGCAAGCGTCTAATATAGATTCTCCATTCTCACTTTTGATAAACGACCTTATGTGCTTACGGCATATAAGGTCGTTTTAGTTTGTGGAACTGGTCACCAATCATAAGAAAACGCCTTGTTTTCTGTGCTTGCTGGTGCGTGGGAATTGAAATGCAAAGGTGGCATGCACCACACCCGGCGAAAAATGATAACAGAGTTTTTATGGGGCGGAATTGCAACGAAACCTTTTGTGAAAAAGCGGGTCTGCAAATAGAAGATGGAGAAAAGTGCCAAAGCGATAGAAAAGGTGTGGTGAAAATCAAGGAGATGGCAGCGCTTGCAGGTGTTTCGGCTGCGACGGCTATAAATTGCATTTGTAAAGTAAGCGTCTGCGTTGTATTCTGTGTTGTTTGGTGCTATACTGATGCCGGACAGATCATCCATCCGCGGGGGAGATGCGGGGAAAAGGCGCTTCGGAAGGGGTTCGCATGCAGAGGAAGCAGTTCATCGGATTATCACAAAATCAAATCAAATTGATCGCTGCGGCTGCGATGGTGCTGGATCATGTGGGCATGGAGCTGTTCCCGCAGTGGACGATCCTGCGGATTATTGGACGGTTTGCATTCCCGGTGTTTTCTTATTGCATTTGGGAGGGCAGCCGCCGCACGCATCATCCATGGCAATATTTGCTCCGGATGTTCGGCATGGGGTTGCTGTGCGTAGCTGGTTGTAGCTGGTTATTATGTGTATACTCAAACGTTTTATGGCAACATCCTGATTACCTTCTCGCTTTCGCTCTGTGTCTTGTATGCGTTTCAGTATGGACGGACTTGCTGGGCGCAAGGGAAAAGGACGGCGCAGCTCACCGGCGCTGGCGTCATGCTGGGCTGTCTGGGCGGCATTTGGCTGATTTGCCATTGGGTGACCATTGATTACGGATTTTTGGGCGTAATGCTGCCGCTGCTTGCGGAGTTGGCTACGTGTGTCTACGAGCAATGCTCCGATATGCGCTGCAAACAGGAAAGAGCTGGTTTGATTGGTTTTTCGGTCGGATTATTGGCGCTTTCGCTGCAAATGGGCGGCATTCAGATTTTCAGTCTGCTGACCATACCGTTGCTGCTGGCCTACAATGGAACAAGAGGGGAGAAAAACCTCAAACAGTTTTTTTATTGGTTTTATCCGGTGCATCTGCTGCTTATCGGACTGGTGAGCCTGTGGATTTGAAAGCCTCTGCATTGATGTGTCACGGTAGGTATATGAAAAAGCCCCTCTGCCGCGTAGTGCGGCAGAGGGGCTGTGCTTTTGAGGTTGTTTGTTTAGAAAGTAGCCACGACAGCGCCCTTGTAGGTGTCGTCGATGAACTGCTTGACTGCATCGCTCTGAAGCGCTTCCTTGAGCGCGGTGATCCTGTCGCTGGTCTCGTCGCCGCTGCGGCAGGCAACGACATTGACATAAACCTTAGCGTAATCCGGATTCTCGGTGATGAGCGAATCCTCCTTGGCGTTCAGGTCGGCCTGCAGCGCGTAGTTGCCGTTGATAACCGCGAGGTCAACGTCCTCGAGTGAGCGCGGCAGCTGCTCGGCAGCGATTTCCTGAATGTCGAGGTTCTTCGGGTTCTCGACGATGTCCAGCTTGGTTGCGTCCGAAGTCGGGTCGATGCCGTCCTTGAGCTTGATCAGGCCGGCATCCTGCAAAAGGAGCAGTGCACGGGTCTCGTTCGAGCCGTCGTTCGGTACAGCGACAGTTGCGCCGTCTGCCAGCTCTTCCAGCGTCGCGGTCTTGCCCGGATAGATGCCGAACGGCTCATAGTGCATCTCGATGGCGGATACCAGATCAGCGTTGTTTTCCTTGTTGAAGTTGTTCAGGTAGGGGATGTGCTGGAAGTAGTTTGCGTCCAGATCGCCGTCCACCAGTGCGGTGTTCGGCTGCACATAGTCGGTGAACTCGACAACCTCGAGCGTCCAGCCCTGCTCAGCCAGTACGTCTTTGGCAGCGTTCAGGATTTCTGCGTGCGGTGTGGGGGATGCGCCGACTGTGATGGTCTTGTCATCAGATGCACCGTTCTCAGCGGTCTGCGCGTTGTTGCCACCGCAGGCTGCCAGAGCCGACAGGCACAGAGCACCGGCCAGCAGTGCTGCAATTTTCTTCTTCATGGGAATCTCTCCTTTTCTACGGGTGTTTTATCAAATTTTTTGATAACAAAGTAGGGAAATTAGCGGTTGCGCTTGTCCAGATGGCGCGCAAGCCACATGCCGCAGACCTGGAAGATCTGCACAACAATCACGATGATGATAACAGCCACCAGCATGATCTCAAAGTTATAGCGGTTGTAGCCGTAGTTGACAGCCACCGTACCCAGACCGCCGCCGCCAATGAAGCCAGCCATCGCGGAGTAGCCGAGGATGGTCACGATCGAGATCGCGCCGCCCACCATCAGCGAAGGCTTTGCTTCGGGGACGAGCACCTTCCAGACGATCTGCCACGGGGTTGCGCCCATGGACTGCGCCGCCTCGATCACGCCGAACGGCACTTCCTTAATCGAGGACTCGACCATACGCGCCACATAGGGGGCAGCTGCTACCGTCAGCGGTACGATCATGGCGGTCGTGCCGATCGCCTTGCCCGCGATCGCGCGCGTCATGGGCGTAATCATGACCGCAAGAATAAGGAACGGGATCGAGCGAAGGATATTGACGATCACGCCGAGCACCGCATTGAGCGCGGGCATCGGACGGATGCCGCCCTTATCGGTCACGACCAGTAGCAGGCCGAGCGGCAGGCCGATCAGATAGGAAACCGCGGTCGATACGATGACCATATATAAGGTTTCCCACAGGCTTTGTGCCCAAAGTTCAGGTGAAAGCATCGGCGTCGCCCTCCTCTACATGCACATTCTGGGTTTCAAGGTACGCCAGCGCGCGTTTGGCGGCGCGTTCGTCCTCGGGTAATTGTAGGATCATCTGGCCATAGGCGCGGCCGTCGATGTCCTTGGTGTCGGCAAACATGATGTTGACCGGCGCTTTGCACTCGAGCACCATGTTCGACACCACCGGCTCAAACGACGAGTTGCCGTCGAACACGATGCGGCAATAGTGCTTGCCGGTGGCGAGCTTGTCACGCTTGCCGTCCGGATAAATGAGCTGCTTTGCCATCGCGGACTGCGGGCGGGTGAACACCTGATCGACCGGGCCGACCTCTGCGATGCGGCTGGAGTCAATGATGGCCACACGTTGACAGATTTCCTCAATGACCGCCATTTCATGCGTGATGACGATAATCGTGATGCCGAGCGTCTTGTTGATCTCTTTGAGCAGCGCGAGGATCGAACGTGTTGTGGTCGGGTCGAGCGCGCTGGTCGCTTCGTCGCAAAGCAGGATTTTCGGATTGGTTGCCAGCGCGCGGGCGATGGCGACGCGCTGCTGTTGGCCACCGGACAGCTGGGACGGGTAATTGTCCGCGCGGTCAGACAGGCTGACGATTTCAAGCAGCTCGCGTGCGCGCTTTTCCGCATCCGCCTTTTTCATACCCGCAATCTCGAGCGGGAAGCAGATGTTTTGCAGTGCGGTGCGCTGCTGCAGCAGATTGAACTGCTGGAAGATCATGCCCATCGAGCGGCGCGCCTCGAGCAGCGCCTTTTTGGAAAGCGAACCAAGCTCCTGCCCGTCCACTGTGACCGTGCCTTCGGTCGGCGTTTCCAGAAAGTTGATGCAGCGCACAAGCGTTGACTTGCCCGCGCCCGAAAGACCGATGATACCGAAGATCTCGCCGCGGTGAATATCAAGGCTGACGCCGTCCAGTGCAGTGACCGTACCGGCCCGCCCGCGGAAGGTTTTGTTTAAGTTTTGGATGCGAACGATGCAATCCTGTTCCAAGTCCATTCCCCCTTTTCAAAATAAAAGCGGAAAGCAAGGTCTGCTTTCCGCTCGTTTTCCATCTGAACCGTGCCATGCCGCATGAAAAGCGGCCCGCTTACAGCTTGCAGCGTCAGCGCTGCATGGCAGAAAAACGAGCAAAACCGCACATCATGCACATGTTCATTCGAATCGACAGCATGGCGGCTTCCTCCTTTTCCTACGGTTTTAATAGAGTTTATTCTCTGTGGTATTAGTGTAGTCCATCGCGGGGGATTTGTCAAGCAATTTCTGCGTTGGCTGCGCAAAACCTGCATCTGGCATTCATTCGGCGGATTGTTTGCCGTGACCGTTGCCATTACCCGCCCCATAGCCGTGACCGTTGCCTTGCCCTGCACCATTGCCCTGTCCGTAGCCCTGTCCCATACCGTTGCTCTGACCGGAACCGTTTCCATTACCGTTGCCCGCGCCATAGCCGTGACCGCCGGGTGCGGCTTCGGTATCGCCCGAGAGTGCGGCAATGCGGTCGCGGATCTCGCGCATGGTCAGTCCTTGCACCTCCTCGGGCGTAATGCTTGTATCAAGCGATTGCAGTTCGAGAAACGCCTGATATTTGCCGAAGGACAGCCCGGCTTCATGCGCTTGTTCGATTTCCTCGGTGCTTGCGGCATGGCAATAGATGTTGCCCGTGCCTGCGGCGCAGGTTTCAGCGTGCGAAAGAATGGCATCCGCCTGTCCTTGGTTGTCGCCCGCAACCGCGATGGACAGTATCTCGTCCTGTGCAAGGTAATCTTCGACGGTCGGGTTTTCCAGCAGGCAGTCCAGCGCATCCGTATAGCTTAAAAAGCGCACGTCGAGCGTTTCTGCCAGCGCGTCACCGTCCGCACCAATTCCTTCGACCGAGATCACTTTGTCAAAGCGGTTGACCGCCAGTTCGACCGACGGGTTGATGTCGATGCTGATCGCGCAGGTGGGGGAGAAGTACGCCCAGTAGCCCGTGCCGCCCACGACTGCCAGCGCAAGACAGGCGGCTGCCGCCGCAAAGCGGCGCACCGTATGCAGACGTGCTTTTGCCGCGCCATAATCACCGGTCTGCCGGGCGAGGAACGCGCGGGTGGACTGCCGGAGCGCGTCGTCCGCCGTGACCTTGTCCAGCGCGGTTTTCAGTTCGTCACGCATCGTCGTCCCCTCCCAGCGTTTCCCGCAGCGCCTGTTTGGCGCGGCCCAGCAGTGTATAAATCGTGTTGACGTTCTTTTTGAGGGTTTGGCCGATCTGCGGGGCGGTATAACCCTCATAATAATGCAGATAGACCACATCGCGGTACTTGGGCGGCAGCGCAAGCACTGCCTCTAGCACGGTGTGATCCTCCTGCGTCAGTTCGGCGGGTTGGTCGAGCAGCGTATCGAGCGAGACCGTGCGGCTGCGGAAAAAGCTTTTGAGTAAATCACGGCAGGCGTTGATCGTCACGCGGATGAACCACGCCTTTTCATGTTCCTCGTTTTCGAACGCAGCGGTGCTGAGCACATATTTCAGGAACACATTCTGAAAGATGTCCTCGGTGTCTGCATGGTTTTTCAAGTGAATCATACAGATCCGTCGGACGGTGTCCGCATATCGCTCGATCGCCCGGTTTGCCTCCTGTTCGCTCCGCATCGTACCAACCTCTTATTGTCCGTCTGTTTGCTTAGCGGTTGCAGCCCCGTCCCTGCCCGCGGCCGCAGCTTGTGCCATAGTTATCGCATACACCGTCGCCGTTGGCGTCGACGAAGTCCTGACCACGGCCGCAGCCTGTGCCATAGTTGTCGCACACGCCGTCGCCGTTTGCATCGACGAAGTACTGCCCGCGGCCAGCGCCCGTGCCGTAGTTGTCGCATACGCCGTCGCCGTTAGCGTCCACGAAGTTGCGTCCGCGGCCATTACCATAGCCTGCGGCGAAAGCGCCCGTTACCGCCATCGAGAGAACCAGAGCAGCGCTGATCGTACCCATTACCATCTTTTTCATATTCAATTCCTCCTATCAAATTGTTGTCGGTGAATTTGGCTTGTTGTTTGTGCCTTTCACTACCAATACGACCGGCAAAGGAGAATCCATTCAAAATTCCAAAAAAATTTTTGAAATTTTTTGGATGGCAAAAGGGAGACGCCGCAGCGCCTCCCTTCGGGATTCCGTTCGGTTTACTCGGTAGCCGCCTGCACGCCTGCCATGTCCTGCACGGCCTTGCAGGTCAGTTCCTTGCTGATCTTGCCGGCAAAACCGGTCAGCGTCTTGCCCGGGCCGACTTCACATGCGGTGGTCAGCCCTGCCGCCATGCCGTTTTTCACCAGCTGCGTCCAACGCACAGGAGAGATCATATGCTGCTCGAGGTGCGCCGGCAGGTCGTCGCAATCCAGCACCTGACCGTCCAGATTGGAGTAAATGTCCATCCTCGGGGCGGAGAAGGTGAAATCCGAGACGTACGCGCGCAGCTCTGCCGCGGCCTTTGCCATCAGTGGGGTGTGGAACGCGCCCGATACCGCCAGCGGTACCGCGCGGCGCGCGCCCGCTGCTTTGCAGTTCTCGATCGCTTCGGCCAGCGCTGCCTTTTCGCCCGCGATGACCAGCTGTCCGGGGCAGTTATAGTTGACCGGCAGCACTACGCCGCTCGTCACAGCCGCGCATGCAGCTTCGATTTTGTCGTCGTCCAGTCCGAGGATCGCCGCCATGCCGCCGTCGATCGAATCTGCGGCCTGCTGCATCAGCTTGCCGCGCATCGAGACGATCTTGACGCCGTCCGCGAGCGACACTACGCCCGCCGCGGCAAGCGCCGTATATTCGCCCAGCGAGAAGCCTGCTGCGGCCTTGAAGGTCACGCCTGCCTCGGTCAGTGCCGCGAGCGCCGCCATCGAGTGGGTGAAAATCGCGATCTGACTGTTCTCGGTGCGCGAGAGGGTCTCCTTATCGCTGTCAAAGCAGAGCTTTGCAACGTCCAGCCCTGCGCCCTCGCTGGCCTCTTCGAAAACCAGCTTGGCTGCCTGCGAATTTTCGTACAGATCCTTGCCCATGCCCGGAGCCTGCGCGCCCTGACCGGGGAAAAATGCAAAACCGTATTCCATGTTCCGTTCCTCCAAAATCGCTGCCAAACCTAGGAAAAGGTTGACATTTTCGTGTCCTTTTATTATAATAGTCAAGGATTACTTTGTCAATCAAACTATTGTCGCTTTTCCACGCTTTGGGAGAGCGATTTGAACTTTTGGGGAGTGTGGAAGTCATCAACAGCCAACTGATCGGCACGGGTTCGTGCATTCCGGATTTTGTACTGACCAATGCGATGCTGGAGACCATGGTGGACACCAGCGACGAATGGATTGTCAAGCGCACGGGTGTCAGGGAGCGGCGCATTGCCAAAAACACCCACACATGGGAGCTTGCGCTCGGTGCGGCGCAGAATGCGCTGGCGGACGCCGGTGTTTCGGCGGAAGAGCTGGATCTGATTCTGGTCAGCACCTGCACGCCGGACACCAACACCCCGAACACCGCAAGTGTCTTGCAGGACAAGCTGGGCGCGCGGCAGGTGGGCGCGATCGACATCAATAACGCCTGCGCGGGCTTTGTTTCCGCCACCGATATCGCGGACAGCTTCATCAAAGCGGGCAAGGCTAAGACCGTGCTGGTTGTTTCGGCCGAGACGCTGCACCGCATCACGGATTACACCGATCGTTCGACCTGCATCCTGTTTGGAGACGGCGCAGCGGCAGCGGTTTATCGCGCAACCGAGGATCAGAACATCGGCATCCAGTCCACCTTCATCGCGGCGGACGGCTCGGGTGCGGAGTATCTGTACATGGAGGCACTGCCGGTGGAGGATCCGTTTGCAGAGGATCGCACGGTCGATCCCAAGGCGCGTTTTCTCAAGATGCAGGGCGCGGCGGTTGTGCGCTTTACTGCGCATGCTGTGCCGCTGGCGATTGACACGGCTTTGCAGCGCGCGGGTGTGTCGGCAGAGGAGATCGACTGGGTCGTGCCGCATCAGGCGAACCTGCGTATCCTCGACGTGATCGCCAAGCGCTATCACCTGCCCAAGGAAAAGGTTTATGTTAATATGGATCGCTACGGCAACACTTCGTCCGCATCCGTACCGATCTGTCTGGATGAAATGCGGAAAAACGGCCTGCTGAAAGCAGGACAGACCATTGTATGCACCGGGTTCGGCGGCGGCCTGACCTATGGTGCGTTTGTACTGAAACTGTAAAGGAGAGAGTTCAATGAAAACCAAGATCACAGAATTGCTCGGCATCGAGTATCCGGTTGTGCAGGGCGCGATGGCGTGGGTTGCAGAGCATCATCTTGCAGCGGCAGTCTCCAAGGCTGGCGGCCTGGGCATCATTGCAGGCGGCGCGGCTCCGGTAGACGTCATCCGTGAGG
>NZ_CALWJK010000068.1 GCF_944380975.1 uncultured Agathobaculum sp.
CCGCGCGCGCCGCGGCGCCCGCCATCGCCTCGTGGATTGTCACGCCGTTCGTGGGCGACATTTTTGAAAAGCGCGCGGCGCTCAGCACTGCCAGCGGCGTGCTGGACGGCCTGCGTCAAACCGTCACCGAAGCCGCCCAAAGCATGGCCGAGAGCATTTCGTTTATCTTTCTGCTGATTTTGTTCGGCATCCTGTTTGGCTGGCTGGCCGGACTGCTGACCAAAAGCCTGCGCTTTGTCGCGCATACGACCCCGCTGGGTATTCTGGATTCGGTTGCAGGCGGCGCGGTCGGCTTTGTGACCGGCGTGGCGCTCATCGCGCTGGTGCTCGTCGGCATCGAATTTTTCTCCCCCATCACCTATTCCTCGCTTGGGTGGCTTTCCCCCGAGCGGGTTTCCCACACCGTGCTGCTGGCAAAGCTGATCGACGTGTTGCCGGTGGCGATATAAAGGCAACACCGCACAATGCGGTATTGCCTGAACAAAAAACCCGGGAATGGCGCGCTTTGCAATCCATCCCCGATTGTAACCGGCTTTTTCCGGTAAAGGAGTTTCACTATGAATATGCCAATGTGCTCGCGATGCAAGAAAAACATCGCAGTGGTGTTCATCACCAAAATCGAGGGGCCGGACAAAACCACCCAGGAAGGTCTGTGCCTCAAGTGTGCGCGCGAGCTCGGCGTCAAGCCGCTCGACAACATCATGGAGCAAATGGGCATCACCGAGGACGACCTCGAGGCGCTCTCGGGTGAGATCAGCTCGCTGGCCGACCTGAACGACCTGGTCGCCGCCGGTGCAGACGGCTCGGACGATGACGCCCCGCACGAGACCGACCCGCTGTCCAATCCCCCCGCGCCGTCCTCCCCGCGCAATCCCCAGTCTCCCCTGCGCCCGTCCGACGGCCCGCGCACGCGCACGCAGGCGCCCCCGCGCGACGATAAAAAGCGCAAATACCTGAACAATTACTGTGAAAATCTGACGCGCAAGGCCGCCGAGGGCCGCATCGACCATATCGTCGGCCGCGACCGCGAGACCGACCGCGTGATCCAGATCTTAAACCGCCGGCAGAAGAACAACCCCTGCCTGATCGGCGAGCCGGGCGTCGGCAAGACCGCCGTAGCCGAGGGCCTCGCCATCCGCATCAACGAGGGGCGCATCCCGTTTAAGATGCGCAACAAGGAGGTGCATCTGCTCGACCTGACCGCGCTTGTCGCGGGCACGCAGTTCCGCGGCCAGTTTGAAAGCCGCATGAAGGGCCTGATCGACGAAGTCAAAAAACTCGGCAACATCATCCTTGTCATCGACGAGGTGCACAATATCGTCGGCGCAGGCGACTCGGAAGGCTCGATGAACGCCGCAAACATCCTGAAACCTGCGCTTGCCCGCGGCGATATTCAGGTTATCGGCGCAACGACGCTCAAGGAATACCGCAAGCACATCGAAAAGGATGCTGCGCTTGAGCGCCGCTTCCAGCCGGTGTATATCGGTGAGCCGTCCGTCGCGGAGACGACCGAAATTTTGAAGGGCATCCGCTCGTATTACGAGACGTTTCACGGTGTGCAGGTGCCGGACGATATCTGCCGCCGCGCCGCCGAAATGAGCGAACGCTATATTACCGACCGTTTCCTGCCTGACAAGGCGATCGACCTGATCGACGAAGCCTGCTCGCGGCTCAATCTGGATTCGCCGCAGCTGTCTGAAATCCCGGCGCTGCAAACCGAAATGGAAAGCCTGCAAACCCAGCTGGATTTGCTGACCCAGTCGAGCGCGCGCGACGAGCAGGAGGATACCTACGCCCGCATCGCGTCCTGCCGCCAGCGGCTGCTGCAAGTCGAGGGACGGCTGCACGAACTGCTGTGCAAGCCCGCGCCCATGGTCGACGAGCAACTGCTCGCCTCGGTCATTGAGCTGTGGACCGGTATCCCGGCCGCCAAGGTCGCGGCACAGGAATCTGCACGCCTGAAGGGCATGGAAGACCGCCTGAAAGCCCATGTCATCGGGCAGGACGAAGCCGTGGACGCAGTCTGTGCGTCCATCCGCCGCTCGCGCGCGGGCATCAGCCCCAAGCGCAAGCCCGCGTCCTTCCTCTTTGTCGGCCCGACCGGCGTAGGCAAGACCGAGCTGGTCAAACAGCTTGCTCTCGACCTGTTCGACTCACCGGACGCGCTGGTGCGGCTGGATATGTCGGAGTATATGGAAAAGCACACGGTCTCCCGCCTGATCGGCTCGCCTCCGGGCTATGTTGGCTATGACGAAGCCGGTCAGCTGACCGAAAAAATCCGCCGCCGCCCGTACTCGGTCGTGCTGTTCGATGAAATCGAAAAGGCGCACCCGGATGTACTGAACGCACTGCTGCAAATCCTCGACGACGGTCGCCTGACCGACGCGCAGGGCCGCGTGGTTAGCTTTGAAAACGCTGTCATCGTCATGACCTCGAACGCCGGTTCGCAGACCGGCGGCGCGCCTGCGGGCTTTGGCCGCACGGTCAGCCAGCAGAGCCGTGAGCGCGCGATGAAGGCGCTTGAGGACATCATGCGTCCTGAGTTCTTAAACCGCATCGACGAAATTATCGCCTTCAACCAGCTGACCGAAGCAGACTTCCGCCGCATCTCGGTCATCATGCTGGGCGAGCTGCGTGATAACCTTGCCGACAAGGATATCCGCCTGACGTGGGACGACAGCCTGCTCGACTGGCTGGTCGAAAAGTCGTTCTCGCTCAAGTTCGGCGCGCGCAATCTGCGCCGCTTGATCGAAAAAGAGGTGGAAAACCCGCTGGCGACCGAGATCGTCACGGGCGAACAGCCGCTCAAGGGCGCGCACCTGCGCGCCGAGGACGGCAAGCTCCTCATCGACACGATTTAATTCTATGCCGCCGGACCAAATGTCCGGCGGCAAATTTTTTCTTCTTCTCTGGGAACAATCCCCCGCCTCCGTGCATCCTTAGAGTGTCCGGACAACGAGACGAGGTGATACGATGGAAATGATACTAAGCCAGACACAGGACGACGCACGTGAGCGCTTTGCCGCCGCTGTGACGGCGCACCGCCGCGCGATGTACCGTGCCGCCCGTGCGCTGCTTTCGAGCGACGCGGACGCGGAGGACGCGGTGAGCGAAGCCATCCTGCGCGCGTGGCAAGCCTTTGGGCGGCTGCGCGACGAAAAAGCACTCAAGGGCTGGCTGATAAAAATAACGGTCAATTGCGTGCACGAACACCACCGCAAAACCGCGCGGGTGTCCTATACAGACGATTTGGAGCCGCTTGCGGGCGGCGCGGAGGACAGGCACGACTTTACGCTGTGGGACGCGGTCTGCGCCCTGCCGGAAGACTACCGTGTGGCAACCGTACTGTTCTATTACGAGGATATGACAACCGCCGAAATCGCAAAAGCGCTCGGCATACGCGAAGGGACGGTGCGCAGCCGCCTGTCCCGCGCGCGAAACCGTCTGCGCACGCTGCTGGAGGAGGAATGAGATATGACATTGGACGAAAAGCTCAAGGCACGCGCACAGCGCGAGGGCAGCCCGGTTCCCGAGGGCTTTGACGAGCGCATGGACGCGCTCTTGCATGACCTGCCGGAGCAGGTAACTCCCATCAAAAAGCGCCGCGCACCGCGCACCGCCGTCTGCATCGGCATTGCCGCCGCGCTGGTGGTCGGGGCGGCAGCGGCAGCGCCGACCGTGCTGGAAATGGCACGCAACGCCATCGGCTACTTTGCGCAAAACAGCGGCTCTGAGTATGCGGAATATCAGGGCAAGTATGAGAAATACAACGCCGCCGTCGGCATGAGCGACACAAACGGCGACCAAACGCTGACGATCGACAATATTGCCGTCGACGACAGCTATATGCTGGTGTTCTATACACTCAAAAGCAAAACACCGATCGAACTGGTGGGAACGGATGAGGACCCGCAAAGCTGGCGCGCCAACTGGACCGCACCTACCTTCTTTGCTCAAATCAACGGCGAACCGCTCGACACGACCGGCACAATCGAAAACGAGGCGACCATGCAGGACGAATACACGTTGACCGGCGTACACCGTATCGTGCTGAAAAAGGCGCTGCCCGACCAGTTTGACCTCGTTCTGTATGACGGCGGCTCGAGTGATATCAATGACGCGAACTTCCAGTTTGCAATGTCGGTGGATAAGAGCGCGGTCGCAGTTGAAACGCTGACTGTTGAGCCGAAGCAGGATTTCACCGTCGATTTTTCCACCGAATTTGACGGACAAACCTATCATTTGCACTACGAACCGCGCATTGAGCGCGTGTCCATCTCGCCATTCGGCTCGACGATCACGCTGAGCGAACAGGCAGAGGATCCAATGACCAACTTTGTCCTGCGCGATGACAAGGGCAATTACCTGCCAGTGATTTCGAACGGCAGCGTCGGCGGTGGTATCGGCCGAGCGACCAACAGTTTTGAATTCCTCGGCGCGAATCTGGATACCCAATCGGTCACGCTGATCCCCTGCATTGTCCCGTATCGCTCACACGAGGTCAAGGGCGCGCTGGACAGCCTGCCGCTGACCGATAGCAGCGCAGGCGGCTATACGCTCGAAAGCCTTGACATTGACGAGCACCGCGCGGTTGCGACGTTCTCTTTCCATGGCCCGATCACGAAAAGCAACGCGCAGTTATCCCTGCTGCTCGCAGACGGTACCACGCTCGACCGTCTGACGGACTGCTTCATAGATTATACCTATGACCGCGAAAACGGCCTGTGCATCACGACGATCGAATACCCTGACGCGACACCTGAGCAGATCGCACAGATCACCGGCGTATCCTTCTGGCAGCCGGACGATGATCTCACACTGCTCGAAGATCAGGCGGTCACCATCGACCTGCAATAATATGAAAAAGCCACCCGAACGGGTGGCTTTTTACATCGGATAAGCAGCAAGCAACAAAAAAACAGCCGATGGAAAATCGGCTGTTTTCTCTTATGCCACAGACTGGAACTGGCTGGGGGCTTGCTCCCCCTGCTGCTGATACAGCTGCGCGGCTTTTTCCTGCCGCGTCGTGGTGCGGGTCGTGCCACCGGAGACGTAAACCCTGCCGCATTCCGGACAGATTGCGGTGTGGATCGTGACCGACTGGCTGACCACTTCCCGTCCTTCCTGCTGCGCCTTGGACTGCTCACGGCTTACATGCTCCTGCTCATGACTGCGCACAGCGGAAGCTGCCGCCTCAGGTGCAATATTGGTGGGCGTTTTATACGAAACGCCGGGATCATCCGAGCCATCCTGATATTTGCGCTCCTTACAGGTCTGGCACTCGCTTTCCGCCATGACCTCCTGCGCAGATTTGGCTTCCGACGCGACCTGTCCCTCCGGCGCTGCCGCATCCCCGGATGCTTTCTGTCCGTTCTCATCGGCGTACTGAATGCGCCCACGGACAGCCCACTCAACCGGGTCGACACCTTCTCTCTGAAACGGGAGTTGGGGGCTCTCTTGCTCCGATGCGGCCTGCGTGTTGTCCGGCTGCATCGATGCCACTGCCGGCACGGGAGAAACCGCTGTGGTCTGCGCGGGGGTGATACCGTCGACCGGCTCCATGCTGCGCGCGCTAGCCGCCCGATCCAGATACGCAGACGAATATGTGCTGCCACCCCATTCTGCTGCATTGAAACCAAACATGTTTCTCACCCTCCCTACGCTTTATTTCTTGATACTATCAGTTTACCGCATTTTCCTATCATTCTCAAGAAAAATCTGCGCAGAGAGGAAAAATCATCATCCATCCGATTGATGCATGAACCACGTCCGGTCACGTCTTGCCAAACCGAAACCAAAACCGCGGCCCGGCAGGTGTGTTTTCCGCACCGTAGGTGTAACCATGCAAATCGAACACGGTTTTGGCAATCGACAACCCCAGTCCGTCGCCCTGCTTGCTTCGCGCGGGCTCTGCCTGATAGTACGGCTCCCACAGACGCGGCAGCGCGGCAGACGGGATGGCCTCACCTGTGTTAACAACTGCGCACACACCGTTCTCGATGCGCACCGTGATGCTGCCATCCGGCGGGGTGTGCTGCACCGCATTCTCGAGCAATGCGTCGAACGCACGGGTAAGCAGCGCGCGGTCGGCCTTGGCCTCATCTGGTCCATCCACCACAACCGACGTATGCAGACAGCTGTCTGGCGGGACGGCAGCATCCAGCCGCTCGCGCGCGAGGGCGGAGAGAGACACCTGCTCGCGCCGTAGGGCTTTCGCGCCAGCCTCCAATCGAGACAGTTCAAGCATACGCCGCACGCTGCCATCCATGCGCTGTGCCTGCTGCTGGATGACATCCAGATAATGCGCGCGCTTATCCTGCGCCATATCGTTTGATAACAACTCTGCGGTCGCGGACAGTACAGACAGCGGCGTTTTGAGTTCGTGCGCAAGCGCGGCGGTTGTGTCGCGGCGCGCCTGCTCGACGCGCGCTTGCTTGCGCCACACACGCAGCAGGGCGAACGCGAGGATAGCGGAAAACAGCACCGCCAGCGCGAAGCTGAAGCCGTAGACCGGCACCAACGTCGGCAAGCACTCTTTGATCGGATATCCTTCCGATGCATACTGTACGACAAGATAGCCTTCCGGCGCTGCCGCGGTCTGCACCACCAGGTGTCGGTACATGGTGACCAGCCACGGTTTGACGCTCTCCTGATAGCCGCCCGTACCCTGCTGCGGCGTGGTGACCCATTCACGTAGCACTATACGGCGCGGATTGGAGACGCTGTCTATCTGTTCTTCAAAGGGCGTATCCACGTTACCTGGCATGGTCGCACGGTCTACCCGGAAGGTTTGCAGTTCGATGCCTGCAAACTGTTCCGCATCATACTCACATTCAACGGTCTCGTTTTTAAGCTGTGTGTCCTTACTGTTGTAGCCCCGATATTCTACCCGGATGGTCTTGGGATAGATTCTGTTGTCCACCAGCCAGCCGTCAACCGTGACGTTGCCGAATATACCGGTATGCCACATCACGTCATCGTTCCATCGCATAATGGCCTCATACACCCGTTTGGGCTGCCCTGCCATTACGATTTCATAGGTTGGCACTCCTATGCCTGTATTGATGAGTTCTTCATACTCTTTGTCGAGATACGCCCGCAGCCAGCCGCTGTCATCCTGCAAAATTTCGTCATCCGCCGCCAGCACAGCGGTCTCTGTGATCGTCGTTCCCACATAATCGTCCAAATACTTATCATTAGCAAACGGGGAATACAGCCAGTCTTTCAGATTTCCTCCCTCTCCGCTGTTCGGATACCCTTTCAGCTGAGTCGTGAGCCAGTCATTATAAAAATACTTCAGGTTTTCCTGCATGGCAGCATGCATCTCCTGTGCGGTCTGCCAGCCCAACAGCAGGGTAAATCCCGCCATGACCACCAGCCAGAACGCGAGGAACCCCGCGCCCACGCGCCAAAAGAAGCTCCAGAAATTCCTATGCGTGCTTTTCATCTCCATCCACCTCCAATTTGTAGCCTTGCTTGACCACGGTTTTGATGCAGCCCGCATACGTGCCGAGTGCGCGGCGTAGCTTCTTGATATGACTGTCTACGACGCGGTCTGTGCCGTCAAAATCCCAGCCCCACGCAAGATTTAACAGCTCATTGCGGGTCAGCACGCGGTTTTTGCGCTCCATCAGCGCCCGCAGCAATGCAAACTCCTTGGGCGGCAGCGAAACCGGCCGCCCACCCGCCGTCACCATGCCGCGCGCGGGATCAAGAACAAGCGCACCCGCCGTCAGCATGTCCCCCTGCGTCAGCCCCTTGGCACGCCGCAACAGCGCCTGCGCCTTAGCGTACAGCACCGCCAGCGAAAACGGCTTTACAACATAGTCGTCCGCGCCGAGGCCGTAACCGTGCAGCTTGTCCTGCTCGTCCTCGCGCGCTGTCACGAACAGGATGGGCACGTCGCCCTGCTGCCGCGCCGCGCGGCACAGCGCAAAGCCGTCCGTCCCTGGCAGCATCACATCGAGCAGCAGCAGATCGAATGTACGCTGCTCGATCATGGCAAGCGCGGTATTGCCGTCCGCAGCTGTCTCCACTCTCCATGCCCCACCGCTCTTTTCCGTTAAGTAGTCGGCAACCACCTCTCGCATCGCCGCTTCGTCCTCTGCCAATAAAATGGTGTAGCCCACGCTGCATCCCCCCTCTGTGCTTTCAGTATACCATGCGCATATGCCCTTTTGATGACGTGCCAACCGCTTTTCGAAAATACGCGATGCAGCTGTTAAAATTTTTGCAAAAGAAAATGAAAAAATATGTTGACAAAAAGCCCATTCATTGTTATACTGTTTAAGCGTCAGAAAAACCCGCGGGTGTAGTTCAATGGTAGAATGTCAGCCTTCCAAGCTGAACACGTGGGTTCGAT
>NZ_CALWJK010000069.1 GCF_944380975.1 uncultured Agathobaculum sp.
GACCTGTACCTCAAGCTGCTCGAGGAGGCCGTGCAGGAGGAAAAGGGCGAGACGCCCAAGCCGCGCGTGGACTGCGCAGCCGAGCTGCTGCTGAGCGCAAACCTGCCGTCGGACTATGTGCCGGATGCAGGCCAGCGCGTCGATCTGTACCGCCGCATTGCGCTCATCCGCACAGAGGAGCAGAAGAGCGATATGCTCGACGAGCTGATCGACCGCTTTGGCGAGCCGCCGAAGGAAGCGATTGCACTGCTGGACATCGCGCTGCTGCGCAGCCGCGCGAGCGAACAGGGCATTTCGGAAATCAAGGAGCAGGACGGCCGTCTGCTGCTGACCTTCGCACAGACCGATTTTGCGCGTCTGTCCGCCCTGTGCGGGGACGAGTCGTTCCGGGGACGGTTGCTGCTCAATGCAGGGAGCACGCCTTATCTGTCGCTGCGGCTTAATAAGGGGGAAGCGCCGCTTTCGATGGCAGAAACGCTGGTCGGCAAGTATGCGCAGACCGCATAACGCCAAAAAACCCCCGATGGAATATGGTTCCATCGGGGGTTACTGTTTGTTTAGCTGACGCGGCTCATCGCGCTCAAGATGTCTGCCACGGTCTGGTTTGCTTTATCCTCGTTAATGTCATAACGCTCGCCGGATATGTAATAAGCCATATCGTGCGAAGCGCGGTACTTGACCCATTCGGTGATATCCACGGAATCGGCATCGAACGGGAAGCTATAAGTAAGCTGGGACATCGAAGGGGTATCCTGAGAAGCGTCACGCACAGATGCAGCCATAGCAGGGGTGACGGGAGTCAAACCGTTTTCGTCCGTGCCGCCCGCCAGCCAGCGGTCGGTCTCGGTCAGCGCACCCTTATCCACGAGATCATTTAAAAAGGACTGGTATTCGTCGTAGGTCATCTCGTCTGTGTCGTATTTTTCGCTGAGTTCTTTCAGCTGCTCGTCGGTCAGCGCGTCCAGACCCGCGGACGGCTCGCGCTGCGTCAGCTGCTGAAGCTTGCTCTCTGTATAGGCTGCAAACTCGTCCTTATACTCATCCTTGAGCGTCGCCATTGGCAGCTTGTTGCCGTTTTCCATCGTATGTTCCGTGACATTGAACCAGTTGCTTTGGAATCCTCCAATCGTCATGAACTCTCTTCCTTCCTTCTGTAATAATTGGGCAAATTATGGCATATATTATTCATATCGTCTGCGGCGCAGGACAAGATAACAGACCATTCGGGCATTTGCTTGACTTTTACACGGATTGTTGCTATACTGGCAATGTATATAGGAAACGTATGCAAAGACGCGGGAAAAGTAACCGTTTTTGAAGCGCGCAAAAGAGAGAAGCCCCTTGGCTGAAAGGGCTTTGCGCGTGGGGCGGCGAAGTGCGCCTGCCGAGCATTGGGGTCAAACGCCCCGCGGGACGCGCCCGTTACCGCGCACCCAAGTGAGAAACAGGAGTGGAACCGCGACGTCAACGCCGCCTCTTTGACAAAAAGAGGCGGCTGTATTTTTTGTAAAATCATCCCGATAAAGGAGAGAATGATATGAAACTGTTCAATACCCTGACCCGCCAGAAGGAGGAGTTCGTTCCGATCACGCCGGGCGAGGTCAAAATGTATTCCTGCGGCCCGACCGTGTATAACTATTTCCACGTCGGCAACGCACGCCCGTTCATTGTGTTCGATCTGTTGCGCCGCTACTTTGAATACCGCGGCTACAAGGTGCAGTTTGTGCAGAACTTCACCGATATCGACGACAAGGTGATCAACAAGGCCAACGAAGAGGGCGTGGATTTCAACGTCATCGCGGAACGCTATATCAAGGAATACTATGTGGACGCAGAGGGCCTCGGTGTCGGAAAGGCGACCGTGCATCCCCGCGCGACCGAGACGATGGACGCGATTATCGACATCGTGCAGAAGCTGCTCGACAATGGCCACGCCTACCTTGCAGAGAACGGCGACGTGTATTTCCGCACCAAATCCGATCCGGATTACGGCAAGCTGTGCCATCAGCCGATGGAGGAATTGCAGGCGGGCGCGCGCATCAGCGTGGGCGAGACCAAGGAAGACCCGATGGACTTCGCGGTCTGGAAAGCGGCAAAGCCGGGCGAGCCTGCGTGGGATACGCCGTGGGGCAGCAAGGGCCGTCCGGGCTGGCATATTGAGTGTTCCGCGATGGTCAACAAGTACCTCGGCCCCACCATCGACATCCACTCCGGCGGCCTTGACCTGATTTTCCCGCACCATGAGAACGAGATCGCCCAGTCTGAGTGCGCCAACGGCTGCGCCTTCGCGCATTACTGGCTGCACAACGGCTTTTTGACGATTGACAATGAGAAAATGTCCAAATCCAAGGGCAATTTCTTTATGGTGCGCGACGCGGCAAAGCAGTTCGGCTATGAGACCATCCGCATGTTCATGCTGTCCGCGCACTACCGCACGCCGCTCAACTACTCGGCCGAGTCGCTGGAGATGAACAAGGCGTCGCTGGCACGCCTGTACGAAGCGCGGAACAACATGGAGTTCCGCATCGAAAAGGCTGAGGGAGACACGATGACCGCGGAAGAGACGGCGAAGATGGAAGCGCTCGCAGCATACAAGCAGAAGTTCATCGACGCGATGGACGACGATCTGAACACCGCGGACGCGCTTTCCGCCATCTTTGAACTGACGCGCGAGATCAACGCCTATATGGGCGCGCATCAGGACGCAAGCAAGGCGTTCCTGACCGCAGCGCACGATCTGTTTATGGAACTGACCGGCGTTTTGAACCTTGTGCAGAAGCGCGATGATGCCGTCGATCCGGACGCAGACAAGATCGAAGCGCTGATTGCACAGCGTGCGGCGGCAAAGAAGGAAAAGAACTTCGCGGAAGCAGACCGCATCCGTGATGAGCTGGCTGCGATGGGCGTAACCATCAAGGACACCCGTCAGGGCACTCAGTGGAGCCGCGCATAAGCAGCATGTGATAAGCAAACGGCCACCCCCGAAAGGGGTGGCCGTATTATTTTGCTGAGATGCCTCATACGCCAGTGACGCGTGCGATGTGCAGCGTCAGATACAGCAGTTCATTTTTACCGGCGTCAAAGCCGTATTCTTCCAGAATCGAGCGGCAGACCGCTTGCGCGCAGGCGAACGCAGCGGGGTATTTCACCTGCACCGGAGGCAGCAGGTCGGCATCGCTATCGCCGTAACTCTGCCCGACAGCAATGCGGCGTGCCAAAAACTTCAGGTGGGTCACGAAACGGTAAAAATCGACCGCATCCCGGTCGGGCTCTATGCCGCAATGTGCCCGAACCAGCGCGAACACCCGCTGCATCAGGCAGGTCATGTCGTAGACCTCGGGCAGCTCTCCGCCGCCCTCCGCATTGACAAAGTGCATCGCGATAAAGGCTGCTTCGTCCTCGGGAAAGGCGATGTTCGTTTCCTCACGGATGAGATCGACGGCGGCACAGCCCGCGCGGTATTCCTCCGGGTAAAACTGTCGAATGTCCCACAAAAGCGGGTTGGACAACTCAATGCCCTGCTTATGCCGCTCAATCGCAGCTGAAATATGATCGGGCAGGGTAACATAAATGCTGTCGGACAATGTCGCGCTGAGCGTGCGCTTAGCGCGGTCGATGATGCGCTCGCTGAGCAGAAAATGCGGCAGGGGAATGCTGGTCAGCAGCTGCTGGAAACGGTCGGACAGCTGCTCCGCATGCAATGTGAACCGCTTCTGGATCAGGTCGGCGGGGGCATCGTCGCCGGTACGGCGGCCAAAGCCCAGTCCGCGACCCATCAGCACGGTTTCCTCGCCGTTTTCGTCCAGCGCGATCACCACATTGTTGTTCAGCACTTTTTGAATCTGCATGCTTTTCCTCCTGTTTCGCCGCAAAGTGCGTCGAGCGCGTCCCGCGCCTCGCGCACCGCGTTTTCATCACACCGCCAGAGAGAAAACTCGCTGATACCGGGCAGCCCCATTGGTACGCCCGCGCGGCGGAACACCATGCCGCTGTCCAGCGTGCGTTTGGCGGACAGATGGAATGCATCCGCGCCGGTCTGCGGCTGCAGCGTGCGAATGACCTGTGCGTTCACACCGGCGCCGATCAGAATTTGCGGCCGTCCGTCCGCGGCTTTGACCAGCTCGCGCAGCAGCGGCGCCCCTTCGACGCAGCTTGCCTGCTGGCCTGAGGTCAGTATGGTGTCCACACCTAGCTTGCGTGCTGTCTCGAGTGCCGCAAAGGGGTCGCGGCATACGTCGAACGCACGGTGCAGCGTCACACCCATGCCGCCTGCCAGTTCGATCAGACCGGCCATGCGCGTTTCGTCCAGCGTGCCGTCCGGACGCAGGATACCGATGACCACACCGTCTGCACCGAGCGCGCGGAATCGGCGCACCTGCCGCCGCAGCAGCTCATACTCCTCGTCAGAGTAGAGGAAATCACCGAAGCGCGGACGCAGCAGCACTCGGATGGGAAGATCCACCCGTTCGCGCACCATGCAGAACAAATCTTCGTCCGGCGAGGTACCGCCGACGATCAGATCGGCGCACAGTTCCAGCCGCATCGCGCCGCCACGTGCCGCCTGCTCCGCCGACTCCACCGAATCGACACATACCTCGAGTACTCGTGCCATGCTTGCCGCCTCCTGTTTGCTTTCCGTATTTTGAAACAAGTATACCATTATGCGGCGCAGTGGTCAACGATGCGCGAATAGGGACGCTAAAAAAATGCAAAGATTGGTTTTCGGCTTGCAAGGATATTGCTTTTTCGCTGTTAACCCGCTATAATCGCTATATATCATGTACCCTGTAAAAAAAGAGATCGGAGGCGCACTATGCGCATCATTATTGTAGGCTGCGGCAAGGTCGGTTCGGCGCTGGCGGAGCAGCTTTCTGCGGAAGGGCACGATTTGATCCTGATCGACTTGTCCGAACGTCGGCTCACTGAGCTAACCAATATGTTGGATTTGACCTCGGTGACCGGCAGCGGCACGAGCTATCACGTTTTGGAGGAGGCGGGCGTGCGGGAAACCGACCTGCTGATCGCGGTCACCACGCACGACGAGATCAATCTGCTCTCCTGCCTGATTGCCAGCAAGGCGGCAGGCTGTCACACCATCGCGCGTGTGCGTGACCCGGAGTATGTGTCCGAGATCGGATTTATCCGGGATGAACTCGGCTTGTCCATGGTCATCAATCCGGAAATGTCCACCGCGCGTGTGGTTTCACGCTTGATCCGCTTCCCGTCGGCCATCGGTGTGAGCACCTTTGCCAAGGGGCGCATCGAATTGCTCGATATCCGCATCCCCGAGGGCTCCCGTTTGAACGGCATGGCGGTTTGTGAGGTCAACCCGTTGCTGCGCACCAATGCGCTGCTCTGCATGGTGCGTCGGCAGGGGCAGACCTTTATTCCAAAGGGCGATTTTATGCTGCAAGCGGATGACGATATCACCGTGATTGTTCCGCCAAGCGAACAGGGAGAGTTTTTCCGTCAAATTGGCGTACCGAACGATCATATTCGTTCGGCAATGTTGATCGGCGGCGGCAAAATCTCTTATTTTCTTGCGAAAATGCTGCTGGATGCCGGTATTTCGGTCAAGATTATCGAAAACCGGTTTGAACGCTGCGAGGCGCTCAGCGAGATGCTGCCCGGCGCGACCATTATCCATGGCGACGGCACTGACCGCGACCTGCTGGAGGAAGAGGGGCTTGCAAACTGTGAAGCGTTCTGCGCGCTGACCGGCATGGATGAGGAGAACATCTTGCTTGCGCTGCATGCGGGGCGTCACTCGAAGGCCAAGCTGTTCACCAAGGTCAACCGTGTAAACTTTGAGGAGGTCATCGCAAGCCTGCCCATCGGTACGGTCATCCGACCCAAGCAGACGACTGCCGAACTGATTGGCCAGTATACGCGCGCGATGCAGAACTCGATGGGCTCGAATGTGGAAACGCTGCACCAGCTGGGCGGCGGTGCGGAAGCGCTCGAATTCCGCGTAGCGGCGCATGATCTGACCGGAGTGCCGCTGCAGGATATGCCCATCCGGCCGGATGTGCTGCTGTGCTGCATCAACCGCAAGGGCCGGCGCATTATTCCGCGTGGCCATGATGTGCTGCGTGAAGGCGATACGGTGATCGTGGTTTCCACCCGTCGTGGGATGAACGATTTGCAGGATATCTTCCATGCCGAACGCACGGAGGAGGCCGCACCATGAATTTAGCAATGGTACGCTACCTGATCGGTTGGATGCTGGGCGTAGAATCGTTGTTCCTGCTGCTGCCTACGCTGACCGCGATATTGTACCGGGAACACGTTGTGCTGGCCTATTTGGGCGCGGCGGCGATCTGTATGGCGATATCTGCGCTGTGCTGTCACAAAAAACCGACAAACTCCCGCTTTTATGCGCGCGAGGGGTTTGTTACCGTTGCACTGTGCTGGATTGTGTTGGCGCTGACCGGTGCGCTGCCGTTCCTGTTCAGCGGCGAGATCCCGTCCGTGGTGGACGCGCTGTTTGAGACCATTTCAGGCTTTACGACCACGGGCGCCACCATTTTGAGTGACGTCGAAGCCTTGTCGCATGCTTCGCTTTTGTGGCGCAGCCTGACCCACTGGGTCGGCGGCATGGGTGTTTTGGTGTTCATGCTGATCGTGCTGCCGCTTGCCGGCGGACAGACGATCCATCTGATGCGCGCGGAAAGCCCCGGGCCTTCGGTCTCCAAAATGTCGCCGCACATGCGCGACACCGCGTTCATCCTGTACGCCATCTACTTTGGTATGACCGTGCTGCAAATCATTCTGCTGCTTCTGGGCGGCATGGCGTTCTTCGACGCGGTCTGCACCGCGATGGCGACCGCAGGCACGGGCGGCTTCGGCATCTGGAACGACTCGATCGCGCACTACGACAGCTATTACCTGCAGGGTGTGATCTCTGTCTTTATGATTTTGTTCGGCGTCAACTTCAGCGCCTATTATCTGGTGCTCTCCCGCCGTTTCCGCGATGCGCTGCGCATTGAAGAGATTCGGCTGTATCTGGGGGTCATTCTCGGTTTTGCGCTGCTCATCGCCTTTAACGTGCGCGATATGTTCGGCAGCTTTTTTGAGAGCTTTCACCACGCGCTGTTTCAGGTCGCCTCCATCATCACCACCACCGGCTTTGCCACGGTCGATTTCAACCAGTGGCCCGCGTTCAGCAAATCTCTGCTTGTGCTGCTGATGTTCATCGGCGCATGCGCGGGTTCGACCGGCGGCGGCATCAAGTGCTCCCGCATCGTGCTGATGTTCAAAAGCATTAAAAAGGAGATGCAGTACCTCATCCACCCGCGTGCAGTGCGCGTCAACAAGATGGACGGCCGCCGTGTGCAGCATGAGGTCATGCGTTCGGTCAACGTATTCCTGATCGCCTACCTGCTGATTTTTGTCGTTTCCATACTGCTGGTCAGCCTGACCTGCGAGGATATGGTAACCAGCTTCACCGCAGTCGCAACCACGCTCAACAACGTCGGCCCTGGCCTTGAGCTGGTCGGCCCGACGGCAAACTTTGGCTTTTTTACGCCGCTGAGCAAAATCGTCCTGATGTTTGATATGCTTGCTGGCCGTTTGGAAGTATTTCCGATGCTGCTGCTGTTCACCCCGGCAACGTGGCGCAGAGAAAAGTAAGCAAATAGAAAAAACGCCCGCTTTTGCGGGCGTTTCTGTTTATTTAAGCGGCTCTCGGATGGTTTTCGAAGCCAGTACGCCGTCGGCGGTGTACTCCTGCTGATAGATACATACTCCGTTTTCGTCGAACTGCTGCTCGATGCGGTTTTCCAGCACGCCATTTTCGTATTGCTCGTAAGTGCAGGCTGAGCCGTCCGCACTGTCGGTATACTGGAACGTGTTTTCGCTTGTCCGGCCGTCACCGTAATCCACAAGGCTGTGGATCAATCGGTCTTGATCGTCGTAGGCATAGTCCGCGATCGTCATGCCGCCGCCCAGCGGGATTTCGCTGTGGATTACACGGTTTTTGTCGTCCAGAATGTGGGTATCCTGCTCCATGACCGCGCCATCCTCATCGTATGCCGTCATGACTGCATGCGTTGTGCCGTCCGGCTGCGGCTCATAGGTTCGCTCGCTTCTGGTGCTGATTTCGTCCCCGCTGCGGGTCTCCGAGCTGATTTCGCGTCCCTCTTCGTCAAAAACCGTGGTTGTCTCGGTCGACAGCGTGCCGTCAAGATACATAGCGCCGCGCACGCAGTTGCCCGCGCCGTCATATTCTCGCAGGCTGAGCATGGG
>NZ_CALWJK010000070.1 GCF_944380975.1 uncultured Agathobaculum sp.
CCTATCGGCTACATACTCCTTTGGACGGCGCATAAAAGGGCGCGCTGCAGATTTCATTTCTGCAACGCGCCCTTTCGCTATCATCCGCTCAGTCCAGAATCGTAATGCTTTCGATCACCGGCTGATTTTCCGGCAAGACCGTGCCGTTGCCATCTTCTACTTTCGTATTCTCGCAAATCTCGTCGACGATGTCCATGCCGTCGGTCACATAGCCGAAGCAGGCATACTGTCCGTCCAGATAAGTGCTGTCCTGATGCACGATGAAGAACTGCGACGAAGCACTGTCCATATCCTGCGCACGCGCCATCGAGATTGCGCCACGCGTATGCGATAGGTCGTTTTCTACACCGTTTTCAGAAAATTCACCCTTGATGGTCTGCTCAGACCCACCAGTACCGTCGCCATTCGGATCGCCGCCCTGCATCATAAAACCGTTCATGATGCGATGAAAGGTCAAGCCGTCATAAAAACCACTTTCCGCGAGATCCATAAAATTCTGCACCGTAATAGGCGCTGCATCACCATCCAGCTCCACTGTGATGGTACCCATGTCCTGAATCTTGATTTCCGCATGATGAATGCCGACATCCGTCGTCTCCGTTTGGGTTTCGTTCTGTGTTGCGTCCGGCTGGTCCTGCTGCGAATTCGCAGCAGTATTGTTCTCCCCTGCGCTGCATCCGCCTAAAATCAGCACCGCTAACATACCACAAATGCCCCAAAAACGCTTGCTCTGTTTCATTATATTGCTCCTTTGTCTTATTTTTGCTATGCTATCACTTTTCTTCCGGCTTTCCATATGCAGAAGAACGCCGCACTGCATTATCCTGAAATCGGAAAAAGTTTGGATGGTGACGCGACTGCGTGTATTCAAACATCACGCCATCGCTATTGTACGTTTGGCTGCTGACAACTGCAAGACAGTTGCAATCACCCATATCCAGATGCTGCAGATCGAGCTGCGTTGCTTTCTCCACTGTCACCACACGCTTACTATTGATGATGGAGATATGCAGCTCGGTTTCCAAATAACGATAGATCGACTGCTCTGCAATCTCGCGCGTCAGTCCCTGCGCCACATCCTGCCGGAAATAACTGTGGTTGAAGATCAGCGGGCGTCCGTTCAGATAATGCAGACGCTGGATATAATAGAGCGGTGTTCCCTCTGCGAAACCGGTTTTTTCAGCTAGCTGCCAATCCGCTGTGACTGGCGAAAACAACAGCACCTTGCTTGCGCCGCGCTGCTGATTACGCTCTGCAGACTCACTGAACGTTTCGATTGTACCCAGTGTGAAAGTGGTCTGCTGGCTCGGCTCAAAAATATTGCGCATGCCCTTCCCCTGCATGGTCTGCACATATCCAGCACGCACCAGTTCCCCTATGGCACGACGCAGCGTGTTGCGAGAACACCCCAGTTCAGCGATTAGCGTATGTTCGCTGGGTAGCATTTCCTGCGGCGGATATGTACCGGATTCAATTTTCTCTTTTAAAATCTGATACAGCTGTTCATATTTTGCCTTCGGCATGGGACACAAAACTGCTACCGCTACGCGGGTGCAGACACCGGTGAACTGAGCATGGTGTTCTCGTTTCACCACCTCAAGGTCGATTTTGTCGGCAATGAAAAGTGGGTGTTAGTGCCATTCGACTTCGGCAAGCTCAAGAACATCTTGTTCTTATGGCAAACCGGCATGAGCGACCAAAACGCTTGGAATGCCGTGTTCTGGTGCAACCACGACCAGCCCCGCGTCGTCTCTCGCTTTGGCGACGAGGGTGAATACTGGGCGGAATCCGCCAAGATGCTCGGCACAGTCGTACACTGTCTGCGCGGCACGCCCTATGTCTATCAGGGCGAAGAAATCGGTATGACCAATGCTGGCCTTACCTCGCTCGACCAATACCGTGACGTGGAAAGCATCAACCACTATCACATCCTGCGCGCACGCGGTCTGCATGAGGACAGCGTATACGACATTCTGCGCGTCCACTCCCGCGACAACAGCCGCACTCCTATGCAGTGGGATGCAAGCGAAAACAGCGGTTTTACCACGGCTGAGCCTTGGCTAAGCGTCAACCCCAACCACACACGCATCAATGCCGCTGCACAGGTAAATGATCCGAATTCGGTATTCGCACACTATCAAAAACTGATTGCACTTCGCAAGCAATATGATGTGATCGCATACGGTAATTTTGCTCCGCTAGATGAAACGCATCCATCCGTTTTGGCATATACCAGACGCTTTAACGGTAAACAACTCGTTGTTATCAACAACTTCTATCGGGCAGAAGTCGATTGGAGCTGTCCGGTCAACCTCGATGGTTTTACCTGCCTGATCTCTAACTATGCGGATTCGTCTGTGCAGAATAAGCTGCACCTGCGTCCTTATGAATCCCTGGTTCTGTACCGCGCAGCAAAGTAACAACCTGACACAAAAGCAAAAGCAGCAGCGCCAAACCGCCTGCTGCTTTTGCTTTTACCGGTACTCTATCGTCTACCGACCGACGTATCATGAAATATTACAGGATATTACAGGATATTATTACAGGATATTATTTGAAAAAAAGCTTGTTTTTTTGATTCTCACATGATATAATAACAAAGCACTGTACAGAGCAGGCAATAAAATGCAGCGGTATCGAAGTGGTCATAACGGGGCTGACTCGAAATCAGTTTGCCGGCAACGGCACGTGGGTTCGAATCCCACCCGCTGCGCCAAAGCAAAACAGCAACCATATTGGTTGCTGTTTTTTTGTATTTCCCTATTTTATTCAGAAGAGGTATCCTCGCGCAAACGCGCCTTCAATGCACTGTACCTACGCCCTTTCTGGTTATTTCCAACCATATACGCCACTACATCCGGACTGCCTACTATCACCAGCAGCTGCTTAGCCCGGGTAATTGCCGTGTATAAAATATTGCGTGTCAGCAACCGGCGCGGTAAGGCATCGGACAGTGCCAGCACAACTGCATCGAACTCACTTCCCTGCGACTTATGAACCGTTACCGCATAAGCGAGTTCCAATTCGCCCAGCATATCATATGTATAGGTGGCAATTCGATCATCAAAACGAATCACCATGCATTCCTGTCGAGGAAATATCTGCAGGATCTCTCCTACGTCACCGTTGAAAACGCCTGTACCCTGCTCATCATTCTCACGTTTTTCCCAGATGATGTCATAGTTGTTGCGCACCTGCATCACTCTGTCGCCCTCGCGGAAAATCCAGTCTCCAAAGCGCTTTTCCAGTTTTTCCTCCGAGGGAGGGTTGAGTGCCTCCTGAAGCCGACGATTCAGCGCAATGGTACCGCTTCCCTGCCGTCTGGCTGGTGAAAGCACCTGAATCTGCGATGGCAGCAACCCATAATGGTTGGGCAGTCGTGCCGCACATAGCTGCGCTACGGTCTCGATCACCGCCGCCGGGTCGGCACGCTTCAAAAAGAAAAAATCACCGTCTGCCCGTGATGGTACTGGCATATGCCCTTCATTGACCGCATGTGCGTTCATAACGATATCCGACTGCTGTGCCTGCCGAAAGATATCTGTCAGCTGGATTGTCGGCACACGATGCGACCCGATGATATCCCGCAGAAAATTTCCCGGCCCCACAGGCGGAAGCTGATCGGCATCTCCAACCAAAACCAAGCGCGCGCCATGCGGCAGCGCCTCGATGAGCGCCTGCATCAGCGTGATATCCACCATGGAAACCTCGTCCAAGATGACCGCATCGCATTCCAGAGGATTGGTCAAATTTCGCGCAAACGCAGTACGTCCTCCCATGCCGAAACCCGCTTCCAGCAGACGGTGAATGGTTTTAGCCTCCATTCCAGTCAAGTCAGATAACCGCTTAGCAGCGCGTCCGGTCGGCGCCGCCAATAACGTATTCAGGCCTAACGCTTCAAACACCTGTAAAATGCCGCGCACGGTTGTTGTTTTGCCGGTACCCGGCCCACCTGTCAGGATTACCAACCCATTGCGTGCTGCTGTTGTAATCGCCTGCTTCTGCTTTTCCGAATACGGTACTTCACTATCCAACACCAGCGCTTTGAGCAGTTCATCCACATCGAAATCATATTCATAATTTCGTTCTGCCATATAACCCAGCATTTCCGCCAGATATGCTTCCGCATCATGCAGATCGCGCAGATACACCGCGTCCCGCCCGGCAATATGCTCACAAACCAAGCGACCGCGCTCGCGCAACCGTTCGATCGAAGCAAGTGCACGTTCTTCATCAAACACCACATCCTCGTCAGAAAGCAGCGAGCAGACTGCTGCTGTTAGCTTTTCCACGGGAATGAAGGTATGCCCATTGTCCAAATTGAACACCAGCGTGTATAACACGCCTGCATCTGCACGCTCATCCGACAACAGCGAGAGCCCTAACTCCATTGCCAATCCGTCGGCAATCTTGAAGTCTACATCATAATAAGGGTCACAAAGCAAATACGGATTTTCACACAGTGCATCAATCGCGCTATCCCGCAAGCGTTTGTACAAAAGCGGTGTCAAGGAGACCGGCAGACGATGCTCAGCTAAAAAGTCCATCAACAGACGCATCTCGTTCTGTTCGGTAAACTGTCGACCGATCTCCCTTGCCTTCTTCTCTGTGATTCCTCGAATTGCAGTCAGGCGTTCTGGTTCATAGGCAAGCACATCAAAGGTATCTTCCCCGAACTTTTCGGCAATGCGGGAAGCCAACCGCGGACCGATACCACGAATCAAACCAGAGCCCAAGTACTCTGCGATTCCCCGCACGGAAGATGGCAAACGGCGCTCAAATGCTTCGGTTGCAAACTGCTCGCCATAGGATGGATGTGTCACCCATGTACCGGTCAGGATAACCTCTTCTCCCAAGCCAATATTGGGAAACGTACCGGTTGCCGTGACCTCCGCACCCTCATCCGAACTTAGCCGCAGAACGGCATATCCATTTTCCTGATTGTAAAATACAATTTGCTCCACTGTGCCGCGAATCAGCACATACTCTTTCTCATCCAAGCGCAACCGTTCCTTTTTCTGTTATTCCAAATACATGATATCCTGTCTAGATGCAAAATGCTTTGCAATATTGTTCTCGCCACCGCAGCCAATCTCAACAAACGTGATGGAAAGGCCGGGCAGATACTGCTTGCGCACACGCAATGCAATCCGAATCATTTGTTCGCTTGCAGCATCATTTCCATCGCCATACAAGGTCAGCTCCGCTGAACCATGCATGCGCAGCAATCGCGCAAAGCACAATTCATAAACCACATGCAAACACGTATACAAGCCTATGGCTGCAAAAATTGCCAGCACTGCTTCCCAAAAAACAGACATGAGTCTCCCCTCCTGTTTTCAGGCTATGCAGCAAGCAATCTACAGGTGTCATTACCCGATTTATTGTAACACAAGACGAAAAAAATGTAAAATGCCAACCAAAGCAAAGCTGCCGGAATCCATCCGGCAGCCTCTCATCATGTTTCGTGTTTTGTGCACCATTCCGTCAAATCTTCACTGTTTGTCCCACGCATGGGATGGGCACGTCCGCAACCGCGTTCATGCGGCGGCAAAGCAATTCCCTCCACAGCGCTGTCAGGGTCCTCTCCATCGTTACTCGATGTTGCAGGCTTACTGCAAGAAAGCCATTCAAACTGCTTTTGTGCCGCTTCCATCTGATATTGTTTGATCTTATCCTGTTTGATAGCGCATCCCTCCTCATCGGTAGTTTACCGCACGGCACACGCATTTACACAGGAAAAAGCTCCCATGCAAAGCACGGGAGCTTTCATAAATCAACAATTAGTCAGCGTTAATCTTGGTAACAACGCCGGAACCTACGGTGCGGCCACCCTCACGGATAGCGAAACGCAGGCCTTCCTCGATAGCGATCGGGGTGATCAGCTCAACGTCCATCTCAACGTTGTCGCCCGGCATGCACATCTCAGTGCCTTCCGGCAGAGTGATAACGCCAGTAACGTCGGTGGTACGGAAGTAGAACTGGGGACGGTAGTTGTTGAAGAACGGAGTATGACGGCCGCCCTCTTCCTTCTTCAGAACGTAAACCTGACCGTGGAACTTGGTGTGCGGATGAATGGAGCCCGGCTTAGCCAGAACCTGGCCACGCTCGATCTCAGTCTTCTGGATACCACGGAGCAGAGCACCGATGTTGTCGCCAGCCTCAGCGTAGTCCAGCAGCTTGCGGAACATCTCAATACCGGTAACAACGGTCTTGCGCGGAGCGTCCATCAGACCAACGATTTCAACTTCCTCGCCCATCTTCAGCTGGCCACGCTCAACACGACCGGTAGCAACGGTACCACGACCGGTGATGGAGAATACGTCCTCAACCGGCATGATGAACGGCTTGTCAGCAGCACGGTCCGGGGTCGGGATATAGGAGTCAACAGCGTCCATCAGCTCGTGGATGCAAGCATACTCCGGAGCGTTCGGATCGTTGGAATCGCAGGTCAGAACCTGAAGCGCAGAACCACGGATTACCGGGATGTCATCGCCCGGGAACTCGTAGGAGGACAGCAGGTCGCGGATTTCCATCTCAACCAGATCGAGCAGCTCTGCGTCATCTACCTGGTCAACCTTGTTCATGAATACAACGATATACGGAACGCCTACCTGACGAGCAAGCAGGATGTGCTCGCGGGTCTGGGGCATCGGGCCGTCAGCGGAAGAAACAACCAGGATAGCGCCGTCCATCTGAGCAGCACCGGTGATCATGTTCTTAACGTAGTCAGCGTGGCCCGGGCAGTCAACGTGCGCATAGTGACGTTTCTTGGTGTGGTACTCAACGTGCGCAGTGTTGATCGTAATGCCGCGCTCCTTCTCTTCCGGAGCCTTATCGATCGAGTCGTAAGCCTGATATTCAGCCTCACCCTCGAGAGCCAGAACCTTGGTGATCGCCGCGGTCAGCGTGGTCTTACCATGGTCAACGTGGCCGATGGTACCGATGTTAACGTGCGGCAGGGAGCGGTCAAATTTTTCCTTTGCCATTGTGGATATCCTCCTCGTAAATTAAATTCAAAGTCATGGTGAATTTATTCTACTGCAAATCACAGAAAAATGCAATAGTTTTAGTCGTTTTTATTGCGGGCGTCGATGATCTTCTCCTGAATGCTCTTCGGCACCTCAGTGTAGTGGCTGGGCTGCATGGTGTACTGGCCACGGCCCTGCGTACGGGAGCGCAGCGCAGTTGCGTAACCGAACATCTCGCTCAGCGGAACAGCAGCCGAAATCGCCTGCACGCCGCCGCGCGGCTCCATGCCCTGGATCTGGCCACGACGGGAGTTCAAGTCACCGATAACGTCGCCCATATAATCCTCCGGAACCATAACGTCAACCTGCATGATCGGCTCCATCAGAACCGGATCAGCCTTCTTCATAGCTTCCTTGAACGCCATAGAGCCAGCGATCTTAAATGCCATTTCAGAGGAGTCGACTTCGTGGTAAGAACCGTCATACAGCGTAACCTTTACGTCGACAACCGGATAGCCCGCCAGGATACCAGCCTGCATTGCGCCCTGAATACCCTGATTAACAGGCTCGATATATTCCTTCGGGATCGCACCGCCGACGATCTTGTTGATGAACTCGTAGCCCTT
>NZ_CALWJK010000071.1 GCF_944380975.1 uncultured Agathobaculum sp.
GAGAGCGACTTGTCCCGCAGGTGATGGTTTGACATCACCGTGTAATCGCGGGTTTTCTCAATGCGGAATACCGCCATGTTGGATACCTCCTTCCGTTGGTTTTGAAAAGTGTTCGTTTCGGTGGTTTTGCGCCCCTGTATTGCCGTCCGGCGTTCCATGAGGGAAAGGATATGGGCGGCCTCGTTTGCGCCGCCCACAGGCGAAAAAACAGGGAATTTCCCACTCTAAAACGCACACTAAATTTGGGGATAGAAAAAGGGCGACTGTTAAAAAACAGCCGCCCAAAAGGGGGTCTAATACAAGTTATTTGCTATCCGACAAGCCCGGAAACCGTTGATATTACGGGCTTTTTTGAAAAGTTCTGTATCGCCATTCGTACCATGCTGAGTATCATTTTTGATGGTACTCAGCATTTTATTTTTGCCTTTATTGCAATGTTTTTGCAAGAATCATGATGCTAATACCCCTATATCCCTATGGATTGTTTTTTTCTTTATTGTTTTCGTAGTAAGCACATAGCATTCATATCCCATATTTGTAAGCGAAATGTTAGCGAACGTCAGTGATTTGTCAGCAAATCATCATAAGTTTGACATGATGGAGCCCAGAAAGAGGAATTATGATGATGCAAAATCTTTAGCGATAACTATTACCAAAGGAAAGGCAATTGAAGGTTTCATAGAAGAAAATCCTTACAATATAGATGTATTTCAAAAATAATAACCTATGCTCATTTGACGAATAAGATAAGACCGACGAACATAACCGTCGGTCTTATCTTATTCTAAGCAGCTTTATTTGACTGATTGGATTTCGCGCAGCATAATGCTGCCGGAAGGCTGATCGAACGTCAGCGTTACTTGTGTGATCTGGCTCAGATTCACGCCATCAAAATCTTCCGGATTCAACCGAATAGTTCCAAGAGGCGTGAATGTGCTGTACTGCAGAAATGTATCCTGCCCGGCTGCAGGGAGGCTTTCCACCGTGCCTTCTTGCCAAGTGAGTGCTGGTGTGCCAGCCGGCACTTGCACAGAGGCTTTCTGTCCGCTTTTATCCTGCAGCGTCACGATCATACTTTGATCCTGCTGGCGGTTGCGTTCGTCGCCGCTGTCTTGCGCTAAATCAATCTGCAAATAGGATGCCTGCTGCAGATCTGCCGTTACCGGAATGGAAACAGAAGCCCCGGCTTTCTCCCAGCGTACGCGAGTCAGGTCATATTGCAGAAAGCTTCCCGGAATGCGGAAAGAGTCTGCGGTATGATCCAACGTACTGCAAGCATTGACAGCTTCAGCCACAGTATCGGTGGTTTTTAGGTTGCCTGCAGAATCCACCGTGGCTCGGTACAGTATATCGCCACTAGCGTCTACCCGGGCCATAATAGGATAGCCGGCATATTCGTCGGACAAAGAAGCAACCGTCTCCAATGGTGTTTTGCCGGTTTCCAATACCGTTTTAACAAAATCCATCACATAGGTGCTGAAAAATGTCCGCTGCTCCTCGGGTTTCATGACAAGCGACAGGGTATCGCGATCTGCAAAAGGATCAGGTCGAACCAGCGCTGTACTGAACCCGCCATGGTTGCCGTTTTCCAGATAGATCAGGTCGGTTCCACTGCTGCGTTGCGGTGTGTTTTCCAGTTCATCAAACAGCGTGCCACCATCCAGGCTGGTGACATCTCCGTCATACTGCGGAATAATAATGCCAACCGGCACATCCACAGGGTCTCCGGACAAAGGGCTTACCAAGGACGGTGCTGCCGAAATAAGGCCCTGAATGCCCAATAGCTCTGTCTGGTCAGCTACTTCAAAAATATCATACCCTGCACGGGAATGACTGACTAGAATCACCTGATTCAGGTCGCCCTTGTTTTTCAGGTCGCAGGGGAAGATGCCCTCTTTTCCTTCTGTCGCTTGCTTGAGGAGTGCGCTTTGCTGTTCAACCACCTGTACCGTGCGTTGGCAGCCATTCGGTTCACCGTTTTCGAAAGAGTAGTTGATGACCACGTTCATCGAGAGAGCCAGATATCCGGCATCGGCCAGTTGATCGACCAAATAAGAGAAGCCTAAATCATAACGGTTCTCTGCAGCAGAACGAATAGGGTGCGAGCCATGCAGGAAAATGATGATCGGGCGGTTTTCTCCTTCCGGTACACCGATGACGCCCTGCATTTGGTAGGGGATTTCTCGAGTTCCCTGTGTGAGGGTGCCTTCTCCCAGATCGTAGCAGTATACGTTGTCACGAGGTGATGCGGTGGTGACGATCGCGGTGTTGGTAGCGCCGTCCCAATCTGCTGTAATACCCTCTATGTAGTCAAACAGATCCGCCGACACATAGGTGGTTCCTTTTTCCACTACAATATTGGGGTCTGTCCAGAGCACCGCTTGATCTTGTGTCAGCGTTCCAGTGGCAGGGGAGAGTTGATATGCTTCTGTGTCGCCACTAGAAAAAACAGCGCTTTGTGTTTTGCTATTCCAGTTGACGGTATATCCTGCCTGTTCCAGAATGTTGCGTAATGGCAGAAGCACTGTCTCATCCATATACTGGGGCATGGCCCCTTACTTGACTGCTTGCCCATCTACTAGCAGTTGGGTTGGATAGGCTGATAGGTCCGGCAATGGGTCTAGCGCAGGTTCCAGCGCTTGTACAGACGTGCTGAAGGTCAGCATAATCGCGGCAGTGCATGCTGCAAACCGATGTGCTTTTTTCATAAGGTGATCCCCCTTGCTTTTGCGTTTCGTGTTGACAATTTTCTGCTGGATCGTAGATTCCGGTTTTACGTTACTAATGAGACGGATGCAGATGAAAGATAGTTCCGCACGATGTCATGAAATATAGAAAATAATAGAGGATTTTTTGGAGTAACAACAGCGGGAAGATGCACAAATTCATGCTTGAAAATTTGTGGAAAAACCGAATTGTCACATCCCATCTGTTTTTGCTATACTTTCATCAGTACCGGACGGACATGTCACTGGTTATGCAGGCAGGATCTGACGGAACATCACATTTTCACATGGCATGATGGGCTATGTGGGTATGCGTGTTCTGTTGGGTCTTTTTCTTTTGCCGTTTTGGCCAATGCGGCAGAAGAAGGCACATAGGGAGGTATGCGTTCCATGAAAAACTATAAGCAAACCGCAACAGACGTTTTGCGTTTGGTTGGCGGAGAGAAAAATGTATCACAGTTGGAGCATTGCTCCACACGACTTCGCTTTACGCTGGTCGATCCCGCGAAAGCGGACGTGCCGGCGCTGAAAAAGACGCCCGGCGTCATGGGGGTCATCACAGGCGGACCGCAGTGTCAGGTGGTCATTGGCAATGATGTAATCGAAGTGTATGACGAATTGCGCAAGCTTGGCTCGTTCAATGCCGCGCAATCCACAGAGACCTCTGCAAAAGGAAAGAAGAACATTGGCGGTATCATTCTGGACTATATGGTGGGCATCTTCCAGCCTTTGGTTCCGGCAATCGCAGGTGCGGGTGTTCTCAAGGCAATCCTGACCATTTTTACGACCTTTGGTCTGCTGGCGACCGATGATGTCGTCTATCAGGTGTTTTACTATGTTGCGGATGCAGCGCTGTATTATCTGCCAGTCCTGGTTGCGTTCACCACAGCAACGAAGTTTGGCTGCAATAAGCTGGTAGCAGTTGCACTGGCCGCAGCCATGATCTATCCGAATACCGCTGCATTGCTGGCAACGGAGGGCGGCGCAAGCTTCTTTGGCATTACGCTGCAAAACATCGGCTATACCGGTCAGGTGTTTCCGTCTATTCTGGTGGTCATTTTTATGGCTTTCCTCGAGCGCTGGTGCAACAAATGGTGCCCCAAGGCCATCCGCGTTTTCTTTGTGCCGCTGTTCTGCTTTGCGGTTGCGTTCCCTGTGGGACTGCTCATCCTCGGCCCTCTGGGTTATAACATCGGTTCGCTGCTCACTACGGCAATCCTTGCGCTGTATAATACCATGGGCTGGCTTGCTGTTGCCATTGTGGCTGCGGTTTTGCCGTTCATGATTTCTTTGGGTATGCACAAAGCGCTGGTGCCCTATGCGGTTTCCTCGCTGGCAGAGCCGGGCTTTGATATGCTGTACTTGCCTGCTTCGCTGGCGCATAATATCTCGGAGGGCGGCGCCTGCCTGGCGGTAGCAATCAAGACAAAGGACGAGAATCTGCGTTCTACTGCGATTTCCGCCGGTATTTCCGGCCTGTTCGGTATTACCGAGCCTGCGCTGTACGGTGTAACCTTGCAGCACAAAAAAGTGATGGGTGCGGTCGTCGCGTCCAGCTTTATTGGCGGTTTGTTTATCGGTTTGATGAAAATCAAGGCGTTTGCCGCTGTCGGCCCTGGCATTGCCAGTATGCCGATGTACATCGACTCTGCTAACAGCATGAACTTTGTTTGGGCATGCGTTGCATTCGCTATTTCGGTGGTGCTTTCGTTTATTCTGACGCTCATCCTGTACAAGGATGAAGCGGCTGCAGAGCCGCAGACGACTGCCCCGGCAACCGAACCAACCGTGGTCTATGCCGGCAGCGAGCAGGTTTTTAGCCCGTTGCAGGGCAAAGCAGTGCCGATCACTGAGGTGAAGGATGAGGTTTTTTCACAGAAAATTCTTGGTGATGGCGTTGCAGTCGTACCGGTCAAGGGCGAACTGTACGCACCGGCGGACGGTAAGATCGAATCGGTTTTTGAGGCGAAGCATGCGATTTCGATGGTAACGGCGCAGGGCGCTGAGCTACTGATGCATATCGGTATGGATACGGTAAAATTGGAAGGCAAGTTCTTTGAACCGCAGGTGAAAAGCGGCGAAACCGTCAAAAAGGGTCAGCTGCTGATGAAGTTCAATCTTGACGAAATCAAAGCGGCGGGTTACGATGTTACTACGCCGATTGTAGTTACCAATGGAGACCGTTTTGCGGTCGCGCCGTTGGCAGAAGGAACGGTCGCACCGGGTGCGGCACTGATGAAATTGGAGGCAATCGAATGAGTTTTCCGCAGGGATTTTTCTGGGGCGGTGCGCTGGCAGCCAATCAGGTGGAGGGCGCATGGAATGTGGACGGGAAAGGCCCGAGCGTGGCCGATGTTGCGACCTATAAGCCCAATACAGATGTGAAGGATTATAAGGCTCACATGACGATCAACGATGAATTGATCGAACAGGCCATGCAGAGCAAGGATGATACCTTTTATCCCAAGCGTCGTGGTATCGACTTTTATCATCGCTACAAGGAAGATTTGGCGCTGTTTGCGGAGATGGGATTTACCATGCTGCGCGTATCCATTGCGTGGACACGCATTTTCCCGACAGGGGAGGAAGCGGAGCCGAACGAGAAGGGCTTGCAGTTCTATACCGACCTGTTCACCGAAATGCGCCGTTTGGGCATTGAGCCGCTGGTAACGCTCAGTCATTATGAAATGCCGCTCGCACTGGCGACCAAGTATAACGGCTGGGTAGATCGTCGTGTGATCGAATGTTTTACGCGCTTCTGCCATGTGTGCTTTGTCCGCTACAAAGATCTAGTCAAGTATTGGTTGACCTTTAACGAGGTGGACAGCATTATCCGGCATCCGTTTACGACGGCTGGCATCATTCCCAGCCGCGTTCCGGAGGATAAGCTGCTCGAAACCTGTTATCAGGCGCTGCACCACCAGCTGGTTGCCAGTGCACTGGTCGTCAAGGACTGCCATGAAATCATTCCGGGCAGTAAAGTCGGCTGCATGCTGACCAAGCTGACCACCTATGCCCGTACCTGTGCGCCGGACGATGAACTGGCCACGCAGGCCAAGACGCTGGAGAATCTGTTTTACGCTGACGTGCATGTCTGGGGCGAGTATCCGCGCTTGATTCTCAAAATGTTCGAACGCAAGGGCATCACGCTGCATACCGAGCCGGGAGACGCTGAAATCCTTAAGGCAGGCTGTGTGGATTTTGTTTCGTGCAGCTACTATATGACGATGACCGAATCAGTCGATCCTAACGCGGAACGCACGCCCGGCAATACCGTGCTTGGCGTGAAGAATCCTTATCTTGCTACCAGCGACTGGGGTTGGCAGATTGACCCTAAGGGTCTGCGGTACAGCCTGATCGAACTGTATGACCGCTACCGTTTGCCGCTGATGGTGGTGGAAAATGGCGTTGGCGCGAAGGATACGGTGGAACCGGATGGTTCGATCCATGATCCTTATCGCATTGAGTATTTCCGCCAGCACATCAGCGAGATGGGCAAGGCCATTGACGAAGGTGTAGAGATGTGGGGTTATACCAGTTGGGCGCCGATCGACCTGATTTCGGCTTCCACTAACCAGATGAGCAAACGGTATGGCTTCATTTACGTCGATCAGGATGATATGGGTAACGGTACGCTGGCGCGCAGCCGCAAGGATAGCTTTGCGTGGTATAAAAAGGTCATTGCGACCAATGGTACGGATCTGACTTGATTGGCGTACAGCAGTCGGAAGAAAGGGGGGAAGAGGATGCAGATTCGTAAGGTGCTGAACAGCAGTGTGGTGCTGGTGCAGGATGACAGCGGTGAGGAGTCTATTCTGCTGGGCAAGGGCATTGGATACGGGCGTAAGCCCGGACAGGAGATCGACCGCCAGCCATCTGACCGCGTGTTTATCCCATTGTCTAATCCGGATGCGCAGCCGATGATTGAACTGTTTTCCTCGATCCCATCGGAATATCTCGATCTCACACAGGAGATCGTACAGGATGCCGAAGCAACGCTGGGCGTACATTTGTCTCCGCATATTTATTTGATGCTGACCGATCATATGCACTTTGCGGTTGAGCGTCAGCAAAAGGGAATTGTGGTCAGCAACCGCGTGTTTTGGGAGATCAAGCATTTTTATCGGCGTGAGTATGAGATCGGCCTGCGTGGCTTGCAGCGCGCACAGGCGCTCCTGCATGTTACGCTGCCGGAGGAGGAAGCGGGAAATATTGCGTTTCATATTGTCAATGCACGGCAGGATCCGGCGGCGGGATACGATGCGATGCAGGCCGCACGCCTGATCGGTGAAATGACCAATATCGTCACGTATAGTATGCATTGCACAGTTGATAGCGAAAGCATTCATTTTTCGCGGTTTATCAGTCACTTGCAGTTCTTTTCCGAGCGCTTTTTTTCGGGCAAGCTGATGGACAGCGAGGATGATTTCTTGTTCGGGCAAATGCAGCGGGGGTATCCGGAAGCGACTGCCTGCGCGGAAAAGATACGCACTTTTGTGCTGCGAAAGTATAACGTTTTTCTGCCCAACGAGGAAACAGCCTATCTTGCGCTGCATATTGCACGCTTGACCACACACGAAGGATAGTGCCGAAAATAAAAGAGGAACCCGATAAAAGCATATCTGGTTCTCGATAAAATACCAATGGAATACAAAAAAGAACGAATCCTCTTTACGCACAGGGAGGATTCGCTCTTTTGTCATACACTATTGATGATTTTGCCTAGGCCTTGTTTGAAAAAACGGGAGATATGTTCTAAAACAACAAAATAGCAATGGCAGCAAGGTAAACAAAAGCC
>NZ_CALWJK010000072.1 GCF_944380975.1 uncultured Agathobaculum sp.
CGTGAGGAAATCCGCAAGGCGCGCGCGATCACGGATAAGCCGCTTGGTCTGAACATCATGCTGCTCTCCCCGAATGCGGATGACCTCGCCCAGCTGGCGATCGACGAAAAGATCGAGGTGCTGACCACGGGCGCGGGCAATCCGGGCAAATATATGGAAAACTGGAAAAATGCCGGTATTAAGGTTATGCCGGTTGTCGCGTCGGTGGCGCTTGCCAAGCGCATGGAGCGCGCAGGCGCGGACGCGGTTATCGCGGAAGGCATGGAGGGCGGCGGCCACATCGGTGAGTTGACGACCATGCCGCTGGTGCCGCAGGTGGTGGACGCGCTGAGCATTCCGGTCATCGCGGCTGGCGGTATCGCGGATGGCCGCGGCATGGCGGCGGCGCTCCTGCTGGGTGCCGAGGGCGTGCAGTGCGGCACGGTGTTCCTCGCGTCCGACGAGTGCTTCATTTCGGATAAGTATAAGGAGCTGGTGCTCAAGGCGACCGATATCTCGACCGTCGTCACCGGTCGTCCGTCCGGTCATCCGGTGCGTTCGCTCAAGACCCCGATGGCGCGCAAGTGCCTCGAGCTTGAGAAAATCAACACCGAGCAGTCGCTCGAAGAGCTGGAAGCCGCGACCGCAGGTTCGCTGCGTAAGGCAGTGCAGGACGGCAACTACGAGGAAGGCACTTTTATGTCCGGCCAGATCGCGGGCATGCTCAAGGAGCTGCGTCCGTGTGCGGATATCGTCCGCGGCATGACCGAAGAGGCCGAAACGCTGCTGAAAAACGCGTACAAGCGTTTTGAATAAGGAGTAAAGACATGGGTATTGCAATCGTCACCGGCGGCTCGCGCGGCATTGGCGCGGCCATTTCGGAAAAGCTGGCCGCAGAGGGCCATGATATTGTCATCAACTGCGCGTCCTCGGTCGAAAAGGCGGAGGCAGTCGCAGAAAAGTGCCGTGCATACGGCGTCAAAGCCGTTGTCAAGCAGTGGGACGTGTCGGATTACGACGCCTGCGCGGCGGCGCTCAAGGAAATCAAGGAAGAGATGGGCGTGCCCTATATTCTGGTCAACAACGCGGGCATTACGCGCGATGGCCTGATGGTGCGCATGAAGGAGGACCAGTTTGACGCGGTCATCCAGACCAACCTCAAGGGTGCATTCAACATGCTCAGCCAGTGCGGCGCGATGATGATGCGCGCTAAGCAGGGCCGTATCATCAATATTGCTTCGGTTGCCGGCATTGCGGGCAACCCGGGACAGATCAACTATTCCGCTGCCAAGGCCGGTCTGATCGGCATGACCAAGACCGCCAGCAAGGAGCTTGGCGCGCGTGGCATCACAGTCAACGCGGTTGCGCCCGGCTTCATTGACACGGATATGACGCAGGTGCTGCCGGATGCCGTTAAGGAAGGCGCGGTCAAACAGATTTCGCTCGGCCGCTTCGGCAAGCCGGAGGAGATTGCGGGCGTTGTCGCGTTCTTGGCTTCGGACGCGGCAAGCTATGTCACCGGTCAGGTCATTGTGGCCGACGGCGGCATGATTTGACACTTGTATGGTTGCGGCAAGGGAAGGCCGCAGGGAGTATGAGGGAAAAGGAGATGCTTTGATGGAACGAGTAGTCATCACCGGTATGGGCGCGATCACGCCGGTCGGCAATGACGTGGCAACTTTCTGGGAATCGCTCAAAACCGGTAAGTGCGGCGTGGGACCGATCACCAAGTTTGACGTATCTGATTATAAAGTAAAGCTGGCTGCTGAGGTCAAGGATTTTGACGTAACGCAGTATGTGGACAAGCGCGAGGCGCGCCGCATGGATGTCAACTGCCATTTTGCGTTGGCAGCAGCGCAGCAGGCAATTGATCAGGCGGGTCTGAAGGAAGGCAATTTTGATCCTTACCGCACGGGCGTAATTTACGGCTCAGGCGTAGGTGGTTTGCAGATCGCAGAGCAGGAGATCCCCAAGCTGAATGAAAAGGGGCCGGGCCGCGTGTCCCCGCTGTGCATCCCCGAGATGATCGCCAACATGGCGGCGGCTTATATCTCGATGCGCTTTGGCTTCAAGGGCGAGAATTTCTGCCCCGTATCTGCCTGCGCGACCGGCAACCATGCCATCGGCGAGGCGATGCGCGCCATCCGCCACGGCTATCAGGACGTAGTCATCTGCGGCGGTACGGAAAACGGCATCATTCCGATTTCGATGGCGGGCTTCCAGAACATGAAGGCCGTGCATACGGGCGATGATCCGACCTGCGCATCCATTCCGTTTGACGCACGCCGTTCCGGCTTCGTCATGGGTGAAGGCGCAGGCTGCCTCGTGCTCGAGAGCCTGTCGCATGCCGAGAAACGCGGCGCCGCCATTCTGGCAGAGGTTGCGGGCTACGGTGCTTCGGGCGACGCCTATCATATCACCAGCCCTTCGCCGGACGGTGAAGCAGCGGCACATGCCATTTTGGGCGCGATCACGGACGCGGGACTGACCCCGGCCGACGTGGATTATATCAACGCGCACGGCACGTCCACGCCGCTCAACGAAAAATATGAAACCATCGCCATCAAGAAGGCGTTCGGTGATGAGGCATACAAGGTCAAAGTGTCCTCGACCAAGTCGATGACCGGCCACCTGCTTGGCGGCGCGGCCGCAGTCGAGGCGATTGCCTGCGTTATGGCCATCCGCGACGGTATCATCCCGCCGACGATCGGCTATCAGGAGGCCGATCCCGAGTGCGATCTGGACATTACGCCCAACAAGGCGGTCGAGATGCCGATCAATGTGGCGCTCTCCAATTCGTTGGGCTTTGGCGGGCACAATGCCTGCATCCTGATTAAGAAGGTGTAAGATATGGATATCAAGGAACTCAAAGATGTCGCCGTCGAGCTGATGGACGCGCTGAAAAACCGTGGTCTGGGCGAGGTTGAGCTGGAGCTGGACGACGTAAAGATCAAGATCAAGTCTGCGCCTCCCGCACCGGTCCTTCCGGTGGCAGCTCCCGCGGCTGCACCCGTTGCCACAGCGGCGGCACTGGCCGCGCAGAGCGAAGCAGCGCCCGCTGCGGCTGCGGCAGAGGAACTGCCCGCAGGCACGCCGGTCAAGAGCCCGCTGGTGGGCACGTTCTATTCCTCCCCCGCGCCGGATGCGCCGCCGTTCGTGTTGGTCGGCCAGAAGGTCAAGGAGGGTGACACGCTGTTCATCATCGAGGCGATGAAGACCATGAACGAGATCAAGGCGCCGTGCGACGGCACGGTCGTGCGCATTCTGGCGCAGCCGGGCGACATGGTCGAGTATAACCAGACGGTTGTTATCATTGAATGAGGGTAGGGGGCTTTTCAAAGCCCCCTCTCTTGAATAAAAAAGCATCAGATTGATAAAATTGCTTGCGCTGGATGAGAAAGAGGTATAAGATATATGCTGAATAAAGAACAGATCATGGAGATCCTGCCGCATCGTCCGCCCATGCTGCTGGTGGACGAAATCCTCGAAATGGATGAGGAGCATGCGGTCGGTACGCTGCACCTGACGGGCGATGAGTTTTTCTTCCAGGGTCACTTCCCCGGCAATCCGATCATGCCTGCGGTATTCCGTCTGGAGGCGCTGGCACAGGTCGGCGGCGTGGCGCTGCTGTCCATTCCGGAGTTCCGCGGTAAGACCGCGGTGTACACCGGCATTGACAAGGCCAAGTTCCGCGCGATGGCAAAGCCGGGCGACACGCTGCGGCTGGAGGTCAAGTTCATCAAGCGCCGCGGCCCGATGGCGGTAGCCGAGGGCGTTGCCTGGGTGGGCGACCAGAAGGCTGCCGAGGCGGAGATCAAGTGCATGGTCATCATGGACTGAGGCGGGGAAAGACATGTTTCAAAAGGTACTCATTGCGAACCGCGGTGAAATCGCGGTCCGCATCATTCAGGCGTGCCGCGATCTGGGTGTGATATCGGTTGCCGTGTATTCCGAGGCCGACCGCGAAGCGCTGCATGCGCAGATCGCGGACGAAGCGGTGTGCATCGGTCCGGCCCGCGCGGCGGACAGCTATCTGAATATGGATAACATTATCTCGGCGGCGCTCGCGTCGGGCTGTCAGGCGATCCACCCGGGCTTTGGTTTCTTGTCCGAGAACCCGGACTTTGCCGAGCGCACGACGCAGGCCGGTCTGGCCTTCATTGGGCCGACCGCCGCAACCATCCGGCTGATGGGCGACAAGTCTGAGGCAAAGCGCAACGCGATTGCGGCGGGCGTACCGGTCGCGCTGGGTACGGACGGCCCGCTGCGTGACTTTGACGAGGCGCTGTCCGAGGCGGAGCGCATCGGTTATCCGGTGATGCTCAAGGCGGCGTCCGGCGGCGGCGGCAAGGGCATCCGTGTGGCGCAGGACGTGCGCGGCCTCAAGGACGCTTACGACAGCGCTGCGGCGGAAGCGGTTGCCAACTTTGGCGACGGCCGCTTGTACATGGAAAAATACATTCACAATCCGCGCCATATCGAGGTGCAGATTTTGGGCGACAGCTTCGGCAATGTGGTGCATCTGTTCGAGCGCGAGTGCTCGGTGCAGCGTCGCCACCAGAAGCTGATTGAGGAAAGCCCGTCGGCTTTTGTCACGCCTGAGCTGCGTGCGAGAATGACCAAGGCGGCGGTCGATCTGGCCAAGCGTGTGGGTTACCGCAACGCAGGCACGATCGAATTTCTGGTTGACAGCGACCGTAACTTCTATTTCTGTGAGATGAATACCCGCATTCAGGTCGAGCATCCGGTCACCGAGCAGGTGACGGGCGTTGATTTGGTGTGCGAGCAGATTCGTGTGGCAGCGGGCGAGCCGCTGTCCTTCACACAGGAGGATTTGTCGCTGCGCGGGCATGCGATCGAGTGCCGCATCAATGCGGAGGACCCGTCGCGCGATTTCGCGCCCTGCCCGGGCACGCTGGTGGCGATGCACCTGCCGGGCGGACCGGGTGTGCGCATGGATACGGCAGCATATCAGGGCTATAAGATCCCGCCGTTCTATGATTCCATGATCGGCAAGCTGATCGTCTACGGCGCGGATCGTCAGCAGGCGATTGCCCGCATGCGCCGCGCACTGGCGGAGACGCTGTTTGAGGGCGTTGTCACCGGTACGGATTATCAGATGCATATTCTGCGTTCCAAGGCGTTTGAGGACGCGGAATTCCATGTCAATTCCATTGCAAACGGAGATTTTGAGCAATAAAAGAAGGGGGGAAGCACCATGCTGCTCGATTTGTTCCAGAAAACGCGGGAAACCTCGATGGAGATGAAGCCGCAGGAGGAAACGGGCGTTAAGGTGGTCAAGTGCAAAGGCTGCGGCGCAGAGCTGAAAGCCTATGCTTATGGTAAAAACCTGTATGTGTGCCCGCATTGCGGCCGGTATGGACGGCTGCTGGCGCGCACGCGCATCCGCCAGATTGCAGATAAGGACAGCTTTGTGGAGCTGTATGGCGATCTCGCGCCTGCTGACCCGATTGATTTTCCGGGTTACGCCGAAAAGGCGGCGCAGCTGGCTGAAAAGGTCGGCATGCCGGATGCAGTCAAGACCGGCGTGTGCCGCATTGGCGGGGTGGAGACCTGCATCGGCGTGATGGACAGTCATTTCATGATGGCGTCCATGGGCTCGGTTGTGGGTGAAAAATTGACCCGCCTGTTTGAATACGCAACCGAAAAGAGCCTGCCTGTGGTGCTGTTCACCTGTTCGGGTGGTGCGCGCATGCAGGAGGGGATGTTCTCCCTGCTGCAAATGGCCAAGGTTTCGGCGGCGGCGCGCCGGCATTCGGACGCCGGCCTGCTGTATATCACCGTGCTGACCGACCCGACGACCGGCGGCGTGACTGCGTCGTTTGCTATGCTGGGCGATATCATCCTCGCCGAGCCGCGCACAACCATCGGCTTTGCCGGACGCCGCGTGATCGAAGGCACGATCGGCGAGACGCTGCCGGATGATTTTCAGTCGTCCGAGTTCTTGCTTTCGCACGGCTTCTGTGATAAAATAGTTCCGCGTAACAAGCTCAAGGGCACGCTCGAGACGCTTCTGAAGCTCCATCGGCAGCCCAAACCCAAGAAACGGCAGGTGTGGCACTATGGCGAATAAACCTGCAAGTGAAAAAATGCGCATCATCCATGATCCTAAGCGTCCGCAGATCGAGGATTACATCAGTGAGCTGTTCACGGACTTTGTCGAGCTGCACGGCGACCGCTATTTTGGCGAGGATCATGCGATTTGTGCGGGCGTTGCGATCTTTAACGGCATGCCGGTGACGATTATCGGCCACCGCAAGGGTAAGACGACCGAGGAGAAGATGGCCGCCAATTTCGGCATGGCTAACCCCGAGGGCTATCGCAAGGCGCTGCGTCTTGCGCATCAGGCCGAGAAATTCCATCGTCCCGTCATCAATTTGGTTGATACGACCGGCGCATTTCCGGGCGTGGGCGCGGAAGAGCGCGGACAGGGCGAGGCGATTGCTCGCAGCCTGTATGAATTCATCGAACTGCGTACACCGGTGATTTCCATTATCACAGGCGAAGGCGGCTCAGGCGGTGCGCTGGCGCTGGCTGTGGCTGATCGTGTGCTGATGCTGGAAAACGCGCTGTATTCGGTCATTTCGCCGCGCGGCTGTGCGTCCATTCTGTGGAAGGATCCGTCGCGTGAAGCCGAAGCTGCGGATACCCTGCGAATCACCGCGCAGGATCTGTATAATTTCGGTATGATCGAGGGTATCGTACCCGAAGGACAGACGAATGCGCAGCTCATCCGCAATGTGGGCCGCGCGCTGCGCGATCAGCTCGCGGAGCTGGCAGCTGAGCCGGATATGGATACGATGCTGCAAAAACGGTATGAAAAGTTCCGTAAGATCGGGATTTTCAGACAAATAAATCAAGAACAGAATGAAGGAGTGTAATTCCCATGTTTGAAAAGGTATGCGAGATTCTGGCTGACAAGTTCGACGCCGACGCTTCCACCATGACCATGGATACTAAGGTAAAGGAAGACCTGAACGCGGACTCTCTGGACGTTGTTGAGCTGATGATGGACCTCGAGGAGAACTTCGGCGTAACCATCTCTGACGAAGAGGCGACCCAGATGAGCACCATTGGCGACATCGTCAAGTACATCGAGGAGCATCAGGACTGATTCTCTGCAAGATGGCAAAAAGAAAGCTTCGGAACCGCAGGTTTCGAAGCTTTTTTATATGCGCGGTCGGAAAATTTTACCGAATTTTTGTTGCAAAGCAGTATGCCGTCTGGTATCATAAACAAATCAAAGGAGGGATTGAGATGAATGAAGAGTTTGAAAGCTATCAGCAGCCGATTTATCACAACCTGTGGATCTACTGGTTGATGCAGCTGATTGCGTTGGTGCTGCTGCCGTTTGACCACATCATCGCCTC
>NZ_CALWJK010000073.1 GCF_944380975.1 uncultured Agathobaculum sp.
TGTGGTTTCTTCCTTCAGCGAGCGCAGATATTCATCCGGCGCCATCGGCTTGCTGCCGTGCATGCGGCGCACCGGCGCATCCGGATCCGCCCCCGGCTTGTCCTCGCCGGGCGGCTCGGTGTCGATCGGGATATCGATCTCCGCCTTGCGGCGGGCGGCGCGGCGCTCCTCACGCTTTTGCACATGCGCGCTGACTGCCTCATGCACATTGGGCAGCTTGGGCGGCGCTTCATAGCGCTCGCGCTCTTCCTCGTCCTCGTACTCGTATTCCGGCGGGCGGAACATCTCCAACAGCGCCTGCGGCGTGATGCGGCAGGCGACCAGAATCGCCGTGACGGTCAGCACCAGCAGCACCAGCAGCGCCCCCGCCGAAGACACGGCCCACTCCAGCACGATATACAGGCCGCCCGCCAGCAAACCGCCGGACTTCCCCTCCATGCCGGTCGTCAGCAGGGCGAACAGGGTTTTCATCGAAAAATCATACTCGTTTGCACAGGCAAATGCATGCACAATACCGCCGAAAAACAACGGCAGAAGCGCAATGCTCACGCCGCGCAGCCGCACCGGCCCCTTTTGCCGCGCAAACAGCAGACCCGCCAGCGCCAGCAGCGCAAACGGCAGCAGGTATGCGCCCTTGCCGATCATCGCGCCGATGCCACGGTGCAGCCATTCCAGCAGCACGCCGTCGATCGGCAAAATCGCCAGCAGGCACAAAAGCCCGAGCACGCCCCAGATAGCGCCCCATGTGGCGCGGGACAGGACAGGCTCCGGCTCGGGCGCACGCCGCGCGGCAGCTTTCCCGCGCGACGAAGTTTTTTTGGTTGTGGTTTTCTTTGCAGCCAACGTGTTTTTCCCTCGCTTTATTTGCTTTCCCGCGCGGCACAGCGCGCGGCTTACACCGGCAGACAGCCGGTGATTTTCGGTTCAGTACGAAGAAAAGTCCCGTTATCCGGAACTTTTCCCAACCGCTGCGGCATAGGCATCCGCAGACGGCATCATATCATTTTTATCAGGCTCACCACGATGGTAATGGTACCGATCAGGGTGCAGTACACCACGAACGGACGGAAGTTGCCGCGCTTGGAAACAAAGCGCACCATGCGGATAGCAGCAAGGCCGGACAGCATCGCCGCTACAATACCGACCAGATAGCAGGCGATGGATGCGTCGCCCATGGCTGCCGCCGGGTCCTTGAACACATCGACCAGCTCCAGAATGTTCGCGCCCAGAATGACCGGCAGGGACATGATGAACGAGAAGCGCACGGCAAAATCTCGCGAAAAGCCGCGGAACAAACCGGTGCAGATGGTGGTGCCCGAACGGGACAGGCCGGGCAGAACGGCAAAGCACTGGCCGATGCCGACGATCAGCGCATCCAGCCAGGTGGCGTTTTCCTCGGTCTTGTGCTTTTTCGGCGCCTTTTCCGACAGGAACAGCACCGCCGCCGTCACGAGCAGCAGCATGCCGACCAGCAGCGGAGAGGAAAACGCCTCTTCCAGCGTGCTCTTGATCGGCAGGATCGCAAACATCGGCACGATGGTCAGCAGCAGCATGACGATAAACCGGCGGTACGGATGGCCGTTGATCTTGAAGCCGTCATGGATCCAGCCAAAGAACTCCACAAACAGCTCCTTGATGTCCTTCCAGAACGCAACGATGACGCTCAGCAGCGTGCCGAAGTGCAGCAGGACATTGAACAGCATATAGTTGGTCTCCACGCCGTCCCCGAAGAGCGTCTGCACCAGCACCAGATGGCCGGATGACGACACCGGCAGAAACTCGGTCAGGCCCTGCACCAGTCCTTGCACAATCGCAAACCATAAACTCATTAGATATGTCTCCTTTTGATGGGGCAAATATTATATACGAAATTATTATAGCATATCCGCGCGCAGGATACCACCTTTTTCCGCAAAAATGCCGAAAAATGCCATGTTTCGCACGTTTATCCGTTCTCTGCCAAAATACGGTCGATCGCAGCGGCCACGCCGTCCTCGGCGTTGGTCAGCGTCTGCCGCTTGCAGATCGCCTTGACTGCGTCGTTGGCGTTGCCCATGGCGATCGGCAGTTCGACCGCGCGCAGCATTTCCAGATCGTTTTCACTGTCCCCGATCGCCGCGGCATGCGACAGGTCGGTGCCCAGCTCGCGGCACAGCATGCCCAGCGCCGTGCCCTTGTCTGCCGCAGGCGTGACCACTTCGATATTATCCGCCGCTGAGCTCATCACGCGCACGCCCGGAATCTGCTGAATCTGATCGCGCACCATGCTCAGCGTGACCGGGTCTTTGCTGCGGGCGAAAATCTTATCCACCGAAACATGTCCCTCGGCCACAAACTCCGCAATCGACGGCACGACCCGCTTGACCGCAAGATAACCTTCGTTGGACTTGTATTTGCCGAACTCCATTTCGTCATAGGGTGTGATAAGCAGCGTCTCCCCGACGTATACCATGACCATCAGTCCGATGCGTTCAACTGCAGCCGCTGCACGCACGGCAGGCTCCCACGGCATGGACATGCGCATCATGCACCGTCCGGTCGACACGCGCGAAATGGACGCGCCGCCCGCCGTCACCATCAGATCATCCGCCTGCATCTGGACGGCAAAATCACGCGCCTCGCCGCAGATGCGTCCGGTCGAAATCACGACATGCACTCCCGCCTCACGCGCGCGACGCACGGCGTCGATCGTCGCCGCAGACACCGTATTTTCCGGCGTAAGCGCCGTTCCGTCCAGATCGAGCGCGATCAGTTTGATATTCTGCATGTTTCTTTTTCCCCCTGTATAATCCCATTTCCTATTCAGGATACCGCAGCAGGCAATAAATTGCAAGCCCGAAAAAGGGTCAAACATTTGTTCTTGTTTTTCTCCCCTTTCTCGGCTATTCTTTGACTCACGGGAAGACAAGCAAATCCATCCCAAAAGGAGCTGATGCCATCTTGCGAAGTTCAGACGACCCCGGGAGACTCGTCGAGATGCTCTACGAGATCGCCGGGGATGCCGACGCACCGGCGAACAGCCGCCTGAGCGCGATCAAGGAGATCCTCGACCGGACGGTCGGCAAAGGTGCGATGCTGGTCGGCGCGGAGCAGGAAGCTGCGCCGGTCGAGATCGTGTTTCGGATCGTGGACGATACGAATTCCCCGTGACCCGGCGTCAGGCGGCGTTTATCCAGTCGGACGCGTTTGAAACGCTGTTTGGCGGTGCAGCCGGCGGCGGCAAAAGCCATGGACAGCTGCTCGACGCGCTGCGCTTCGCCGTAAGCTACCCCGGCTCGCGGCAGCTCATGCTGCGGCGCACCATGCCGGAGCTGGAGCGCTCGCTCGTGCCTGCCTCGCTGCGGCTGTTCCCACAGGCGATCGCCAGCTACAAGGTCAGCGACCATCTTTGGCAGTTTACAAACGGTTCGGTGCTGGAGTTCGGCTACTGCGACGCGGAAAGCGATGTGACCAAGTATCAAAGCGCAGAATACGACGTTTTGCGCTTTGACGAACTGACCCACTTCACCGAAAGCCAGTTCACCTATCTGATTTCGCGTGTTCGCGGGGCAAACCCATTCCCCAAGCAGGTCAAGTCGACGACCAATCCGGGCGGTGTCGGCCACCAGTGGGTCAAGGCGCGATACATCGACCCGATGCCGCCCGGCACTCAAACTGAGTTCGACGGCGGCTCGCGGCTGTTCCTGCCCGCGCGACTTGCGGACAACCCCTTCCTGCGCCGTGCGGATGCGGGATACGAAAAGCGGCTGCGGCTGCTGTCTGTACGCGACCGGCGGGCGCTGCTCGACGGTGTGTGGGAGCTGGACGAGGGGCGGTACTTCAGCGAGTTCAGCCCCGCCCTGCATGTTGTCAAACCGCACGCCATCCCGCGGGACTGGCGGCGGTATCTGACGATCGATTACGGTCTGGACATGCTGGCAGCGCTCTGGATCGCACAAAGCCCGGACGGGTACAGCATCGTATACAGAGAATTATATCAGCCCGGTTTGATTATCTCGGAAGCGGCGGCGGCGATTCTGTCGTGTGAACTGTCCGGCGAGCATATTGACTGCCGGCTTGCCCCGCCCGACTTATGGAACCGGCGGCAGGAGACCGGCAAAAGCGCGGTCGAACTGTTTGCGGACTGCGGGCTGGATTTTGACAAAAGCTGCAACGAGCGCATTGCCGGTTGGCTGGCGCTGCATGAGCTGCTCGCCCTGCGCAAGGACGAACAGGGACAGCCGCGCCCGCGGCTGACCATCTTCGACACCTGCCGCAACCTGATCCGCACGCTGCCTGCCTTGCAGCATGATACGCGCAATCCGTCCGACGTGGCAAACACGCCGCACGAGCTGACCCACGCGCCCGACGCGCTGCGCGGTTACGCCGCGACCGTTTACGAGCCGCCCGCACCCGTGCAGCCAACCATGTATGACTGCGAAATTGGCGCATTTCTCGCCTATTAAAAGGAGGAACCCAATGACCATTTTACTTTACTGCCTCGGCGCGGCGCTGCTGGTGCTGACCGGCGCGGTCGTGTCCGGCGGGCTGCGGCTGCCGCAGCGTCCCGCAAAGGGCGACAGCGACACGCCCGCACCCGCAGACGATGCGCTCAGCCGCGATCTGGCCGCGCTGATGGCTTACGGACGGGAGGACAGCAGCGATGAAATTTGATCCATCCCCCACCGCCATCTGGCGCAAATACGAGCGCGACCGCGACTACAAGCGCTCGATCGGTCTGTATGACCGTGTGCGCCGCAACGAGGCGTTTTACCTCGGCAGACAGTGGGAGGGACTGCGCGTGCAGTCGCTCGACCCGCTGATTTTCAATGTGCTGCGCCGCTGCGTCAACCTGTTTGTGTCCATGCTGGTTTCGGATGATGTGGCGGTGCGCGCCCAGCCGTTCGACATGGACGACGAAGGCCGCAAAACCGCCCGTGTGCTCGAGCGCGCGTTCGCGTCGGCCATCGAACGCTCGGGCGTGAAAGCGCTTGGCCGTCCGCTGCTGAAAAATGCCTGTGTCGACGGCGACGCATGCTTCTACATGCACTTTGACCCCGCGCTCGAAACCGGACAGGCGGTCAAGGGCGATATCGTGGCTGAGCTGATCGACTCGACCAACGTGTGCTTCGGCAATCCCGCTTGCGACGAGGTACAGCGCCAACCGTATCTGATTCTTGCCATGCGTCGCGACGTGGACGAGGTGCGCAAGGAAGCGCGCGAAAACGGTCTGTCCGCGGCAGAAGCGGAGGCAATCGTCCCGGACGACACCGAGGACTATCTGCGCTATCGCCTGAACGGCGAAAACGACCGTGTGACCGTGCTGCTGCACATGCGCCGAACGGAAAACGGCATCGCGTTCACCAAAACCACGCGCACCGCAATCGTCATGCGCGAAAAGGAGCTGCCCTACCGCTATTATCCGGTCACGCACCTGTGCTGGAACCGCGTGCGCGGCTCGTGCCACGGCGAAAGCCCGCTGACCGAAGCCATCCCCAACCAGATCGCCATCAACAAGCTGTATTCGATGTATGTGCAGTGCATCAAGCAGGTGGCCTTCCCCAAAATCATCTACGACATGACCCGTTTCCCGAATGGGTGGTCGAATGATGTGGGCAAGGCGGTCGGCATGCGCGGCAATCCCAACGAAGCGATTGCGACCGCGTTCAAGGCACCCGATATCTCCTCGCAGGTACTGTCGCTGCTCAAACAGATGATGAACGACACCGCCGAGCTGATGGGCGCGAGCGAAGCCGCGCTCGGCACGGTAAAGCCGGACAACACCTCGGCTATCGTGGCGGTGCAGAACGCAACCGCAGCCCCGCTCGAGCTGACCAAGATGGAGTTCTACCGCTTCACCGAGGACTGGGCGCGCATCTTCCTCGACCTGATGGGCGCGCACTACGGCGTGCGCACGGTCGTGGTCGCGGACGAGCCGGGCGAAACACCCTACCGGCAGAGCTTCGACTTTTCGACCATCGCCGGACAGGATCTGCGCTTGCAGGTGGATGTGGGCGCAGCAAGCTACTGGTCGGAGACCATGCAGACCACGACCAACGATCATCTGCTCGAGAGCGGCGTCATCACCGACCCGCTGATCTATCTGGAAAACGTGCCTGATTATCAGGTGCGCGGCAAAAACGACCTGCTGCACGCACTCCGCATGCAGCGACAGCAGCAAAAGGAGGCAAATACAAATGCAAACCAGACAGAAAACAACCAGTAACCAGACGACCGGTGCAGCCCCGACCGCAGCCGTCGATCCGTTTGCAGCCGGCACGGCACAGAACGCGCAGACCATGCCCGGCGACCCGACGGCACAGGGGAATCAGCAGACCTTTCCCGTCCCGGTGGACGGTGAAATGCGCCAGCTGACGCTGGACGAGCTGATTCAGGCGGCAAGCCTGGGCCTGTCTAAGCAAAACGCCTACATCCGCCGCAACCGCGCGGCAAACGGCATGCCCAATGGCCAGATCTATGCGGCGTTCGTTGAGGAGTATCCCGATGTGCGTCCGGACGAGATCCCACCGCAGGTATGGGAATGGGCGCAGCAGGAAGGCTCACTCGTCTCGGCCTACCGCAAGTGGGAGATCCTGACGCTCAAGGACGAGCTGGCCGCGCTCGAAATGAACCAGAAGAACCGCCGCGCGGCGGTCGGCCCCGCGCAGAGTGACGGCGAACCCGCCGGTGTCGATCCGGTGACGCTCGCGCTGCTGGGCAAGTAAACAAATCGTATAATCAGGAGGTATTATACTTATGGCTATCAATCTTGCAACCAAATATTCCGACCAGATTGCAGAAGTATTCACCCGCGCATCCTTCATCAAGGGCAAGACCGCCGAGACCTTCGACCTGACTGGCGTCAAGACCCTCAAGGTATATACACCGATCACGGTGGAAGAGGTCGATTACGACCGCGACGGCGGTCTCAAGCGCTACGGCGACGTGACCGAAATGCAGGACGTGGTGCAGGAACT
>NZ_CALWJK010000074.1 GCF_944380975.1 uncultured Agathobaculum sp.
AAAGTTCCGACACGCGAAACTTTTCTTCCTTCTTGTATCAAAACCCACGTACATGCCGCGGGTTTTGATGAAAATTCTTCGTTTGGAAGAATTTTCTGCTTGAATGGGCGCGCAAGCGCAGTTGCTTCTCTGAAAATGGAGATTTATATGAAAAAGTTTGCAAAGAGGCTGGCGGCTTTGGCGCTGTCGGCGACGCTGATTGTGCCGGCCGGTGCGATCACACAGGACGGACAGAGTGAAACCTGGTTTGACGGTGTTTGGGCGCTGATCGACACGTTTGGGCTTAAGGCGGAAAACAACCCGTATGTGCTGCAAAATTACATCAATAAGTATTTGCAGGAGCATCCGGAGGAAATGTACAACGTCATTAACGATATCCTTTCTCTGCTCGATACGCATTCCATGTATCTGTCGAGCGAGGAATACTCTGAGGGCTTTTCCACGCTGGAGGGATTTGTCGGCATTGGCGTGGGGCTTCAGCAGGGCTCCGGCGGCGTTGTGGTCAGTGAGGTGATGCGCTACTCCGCGGCGGAGGAAGCGGGTCTGGAAATTGGCGATCTGATCATTGTGGTGGACGGTAAAGATGCCACGCAGATGAATAATACGGAAGTAGCGGAGCTGCTGCGCGGGCAGGAAGGCACGAAAGTGGCCATCACGGTGCGCCGGCAGGGGCGAGAGCTGACCGTCACCTGCGTACGGCGACAGGTCAATCAGGTCTATGTATCCAGTCAGACCATGGCTGACGGCGTGGAGTACATCAAGGTCAGTGCGATGGGTTCGGAAAACGACTGGACGGCCTTTTCGGAAATCTGGCAGGGACTGGACGAAAAGAACACCCGCGCGGTCATTCTGGATCTGCGCGGTAACGGCGGCGGTGTGATTGATATTGCATTTCGAATGGCAGATGCCATGGTGCAGGATGCGAACGTCTACCTTGCCGGTGTGCGCTGGCGTGAGGATATGGGCGGTTTGGAGGAGTATTTCTCCACCGGAGGCGGCTTGCCGCTGAACAAAATTATTGTACTGGTGGACGGCGGCACGGCTTCGGCGGCAGAGCTACTGGCAGGCAGCCTGCAGGACAACGGCGCAGCTGTGCTGGTCGGTGAAAAGACCTATGGCAAGGGGCAGGGTCAGTATCATCTCGACCTGATCAATGGCGACAAGCTGGTGATTACCACGCTCCAGCTGGAACTGCCCGAGCAGGGCTGCTGGGAAGGGATCGGCCTGACGCCGGATATCCAGATTGAGAACCGCACCGTGACCGTCAATGCGGAGCGTCTGACACCGCTGGATACGACGCAGGACATACGCTTCGGCACGCAGTCGGACAACGTCTATGCCATGACGGAGCGGCTGGTGCTGCTGGGCCTGCTGGATGAGGCAACCAATACGTTCGACAGCAGCGTAATGAGTGCGGTGCAGTCGTTCCTTGAAAGCTATGAGATGGAACCGCAGCTGTACGCTTCGTCCGAAATGCTGCAGGCGCTCGATGCGGCGATGCAGACATTGGACGGACAGACCTATGAACTGGACGAGCAGCTGCTCACCGCATTGGAGATCGGTAAGCTGGCGGCGGCTGAGCCGCAGCAATATACTGCGCTGTCGGATGGCAGCTGGAAGAAAAACTAATTGGACGGTATTCTTCTTGGGAGGAAAAACGACATTGGATATTCCTTTATGCCCGATGGAACATAAACCTCAGATTTTGCTCACCGATCCGGCAGCGCTGCCGCTTTGTCAGAAGCAGCCAGAGCGGTTCGCAGGCGCGATCGCACCGGACGGAGAAACCTGTACGGCTTGGGCGCAAAGCCTTGCGCCGCTGCCGGTCGGGTTGATGCTGGATTGTCCGCCGGTTCCGGATGCGGAAGAGTGTGGGCGGCCGATCACAACGGTGTATATGAAGCAGTGCAAGCAGGCGTTCCGTCCGCTTTTGCATGATGATGCCGCGTTTTATTGTCTGCGCGGTGCGCAAACCTTTGCGGCGCTGCGCGCGGCGGTGCTCGCGCTGGGCGACCTGTGCGGCCGCACGGTGATCGCGGAGCTGCTGGTAGAGGATGATGAAGGCCGCCTGTCCGACGGTACGGATATCCGCGCGGCGGTTGGGGTGTTGCAGCGTATCGGCGTGACGACAGTCATTTTGACCGCGCATGATCCGCAGTCGATCACCGAGGCGCTCGACATGACGGCGCCGTATGCCCGTCTGTCGCTCGGTGTGTGCGTACATTCCGCATGGCTGCGCGCGCAGACCCCGCTATATAACACGGAGATTTTCCTGCCGGCGGAGCATGACGATACCGCACGCCTGCTCGAGGCCATTGATGCCCATACAGGCGGCGCGATGGTCGAGCGCGACCATGACGATTTTATTCTGGCGCCGGACGGCAAAAATGCGCATTTCATCGACCCGACGATTGATATTTCGGATGAGATCGAATGCGGGCCGCGGCTCGAGGAAGCGCTGATCGAGGCGGAGGATGACGCGGGCGCACTCAAGCTTCTGCTGGAAACCGAGGATGATGTGATCGCGCTGGAGGAATACTGGTATATGATTTCTCGGCCGCTGTGCCTGTGCGCGGAGTCGGCTGAGCTGCTCGAACAGGGGTTGCGGGTGTATCCTGGCCTTGCGCTGTATGACGGCACATGGGAGCAGCCAGAAGAGGTTTTGCATTATCTGGAACAAAAATACGGTTTGATCCGTTTATAAACTTTGGGCCGGAGGAAAAGGACGCTGCGGCACAGCAAGACATGTGGAGGAATGCAATGGACTGGAAGGAAGTTACCATTTACACGACAACAGCCGGTATCGGCCCGGTCGAGGCGCTGCTGGAGGATCAAGGTGTAGAGGGCTATGTGCTCGAGGACGCTGCGGATTTTGAAGAATTTTTGCAGGATACCGAGATCTACTGGGACTATGTGGACGAGGATTTGGTGCGCGAAAAGCGTGCGCAGGAAACCTGCCTGAAAATTTATTTGTCGGACGATGAAGCCGGTGCAAAGCAGTATGCGTCGATCTGCGCCGGGCTGGAAAACCTGAAAGCGCGGGACGAGGATCATGCATGGGGCCGTCTGTGCACCGAAACCGCCCTGACCCGTCAGGAAGATTGGGAATGGGGCTGGAAGCAGTATTTTAAGCCCTTCTCGGTGGGCGATACCTTTATGATTAAGCCTTCATGGGAGACGGTAGAGGACGCACAGGGCAGAAAGATACTGGAAATTGACCCTGCCTCTTCCTTTGGCACGGGCAGTCACGACACCACGCAGCTCTGCATGGCGGCGCTTGAGAAAATGGTTCAGCCGGGCGACACCCTGCTCGATATGGGTACGGGCTCGGGTATTCTTGCCATTGCTGCGGCAATGCTGGGCGCAGACGTGAAAACCGTGGTGGATATTGACGAAAACTGCCTGAAAACCGCACAGGAAAATGCCGAGAAAAATCACGTTTCCATCGGCAAGGGACTGTGCGGCGATGCGCTGCGCAATCCGCAGCTGGCGGAGGAGATCGGTGCGGGTTACGATATCATCGTGGCAAATATCGTGGCGGACGTCATCATCGGCATGGCGCCGATGTTTGCGGACAAGCTGCTGCCGGGCGGTCATCTGATCTGCTCGGGCATTCTCAACGAGCGCGCGGACGAGGTGCGCGCCGCGCTGGAGCAAAACGGTTTTGCGATTTTATCGCATGCGCAGAGCGAAGATTGGAGCGCTTTTACCGCAAAAAAGTAATTCACGGAATGTTCACTTGCAAAAGTGCGTTTTTTTTGATAGAATAGGAAAGGTTACTTGATTGTTATGCCGAGATTCTTTGTGGCCGAACAGCCGGAAAACGGTGTGCTGACACTGCACGGAGACAATGCGCATCACGCGGGACGTGTGCTGCGGTTGCATCCGGGCGAGTCGGTGACGCTGTGCGACGGCAAGGGCACGGATTTTGATTGCACGATCGAATCGGTCGAAAAGGATGCGGTCGTCTGCCGTGTGCAGGACAGCCATCCGGCCGAAACCGAGCCGCGGCAGCAGCTGACATTGTATATGGCGCTGCCGAAGAGCGATAAAATGGATTTCATTGTGCAGAAGGCAGTTGAGTTGGGCGTGCGGGAGATCGTGCCGTATCTGTCCAAAAATTGTGTTTCCCGGCCGGATAAGACCGAGAAAAAAGTGGAGCGCTGGCAGAAAATTGCGCTGGAAGCCGCAAAGCAGTGCGGCAGAGGGTATTTGCCTGCCGTACATGCCGTCGTGTCGTTCGAGCACGCGGCGGAGCGGGCGGCGCAAAGTCAAACCGCGCTGTTTTTTTACGAAAATGAACGGCAGACCGGCCTGCGTGACATATTGTCGAACGGAGTCGGAGAGACGGTTTCGTTGGTGATTGGCCCGGAGGGCGGTTTCGCGCCGGAGGAGGCCGCATTCGCGGTCAAGTCGGGATTGACAAGTGTATCACTGGGCACGCGCATCCTGCGATGCGAGACAGCGCCGGTTGCGGCGCTGGCCGCCGTGCTGTATGCAGGCGGAAACATGTAAGAACAAAAAAGAGGGAGTGTAGGCATTGGCTAAAAGCAATGTGGGCAAAAAGCCAATCAGTGAAGAAGAATATACCACCAATAAGGTGCTGACGGTATTCAGCGTCTGCCTGTTGGGCGTGCTGGTGCTGATGATCGTACAGCGTCTGATGGACTACGGCAATACTTGGGCAACCGGTATGCTGGTTTCCAAAATCCTGCTGGGAATCGGCGTTTTGGGCGCCATTTGCGGCATTGTTTTGCTGGTGCGCGAAGCTTCCGGCAAGCGGTCGGCTGATCGCCGCATCGTGTGCGGACGAAATGTGCTGATCGTCAGTGTGGTGATGGCGGTTGCCATGGCGGCTATTATGTATCTGGGTACCGGCCCGATCAAGCTGCTGTATGTGGCGCTGCCGGTGCTGGCAGTGTATTATCTCGTATATCATTCTTATGCGCGGGAGTTTTTCCTCATTGCCTTGGATACCGGTGTGGGCGTTGCGCTGATGTGGCTGGTACACCGTGCGCTGGATAGTGCCAGCTATGTTTGGATGTCCTATGCCGCGCTGGGCGCTGCGGTCGTGCTGACGGTTGTGCAGCTGGTTTGCGTGGCAATGCTGCGCGGGAAGAATGCAAAGGTCACGAACAAAGGGAAAAAGGTCAGCATACAGTTCAGCAAGAATGCGTATACCATGTTGGCGATTACGCCGGTGCTGATGACGGTGCTGGTGGCGGCGGTGCTGTTTGCACCGACCCATATGTTGATCGCAATGGGTGTTGCGGCGGCATATCTGTTCATCACAGCGGTATACTATACTGTGAAGCTGATGTAATGAGAGAGCGATGCGGGCGGACGGCTTGACCGTCCGCTTGCTTTTTTGCAAGGAGGGAAAGCATGAAGCGGCTGGCCGGGTTTTTGTTGGTTTTGCTGCTGGCCGGCGGAGCGGCGGTCTGGTGGTATCCGCTGGCGGTGTCGCCGCATGTGCAGAATCCACATCAGGCGGCAGCGCTGCTGGAGGAGGATGCGCAGGCAGGCGGTGACGGGGTGCTGTTCCGCACCGAGGAGGTAGATCCGGATGAGGTCTACCGGGCGCTGGAGGCACGTTATCCATTTGCGTTTTCTTTGCATGCGACCGTGCGCCCCAACCAGACCACCCAGCTGCGCGTGGAGGTATCCCGGCAGGCACGTCAGCAGCAGGCGGAAACTTATGCCGAGGCGCTCGCGGCGGAAAGCATAACGTCGGACATGACCGAGGAGCAGAAGCTGCGCGCGCTGCATGACACGCTGGTACGCCTATGCAGCTATGATACCGATACGGCGGCGCAGACGGCTCCAGACGGCGCCTCCGCTCCCTTCGCGGCAGACGGTGCCCTGCTGGATCATCGCGCGGTGTGCGCGGGCTATGGCCGCGCATATGAGATGCTGTGCGAAGCGGCGGGGATCGAAGCCATCTATGTTGCTTCCGAGGAGATGAACCATGGCTGGAACGCCGTGCGCATAGACGGACAGACCTATTTCATCGACTGCACCTTTGACGACCCGGTGCCGGATCGCGGCGAATATGTCTCAGATCAGTTTTTCCTGTTGACGGCAGAGGAGCTTTCCAAGACCCATGTTTGGGATGAAGCGTTCTATGAACAGGTGCTCGACAACTTGGAAAAAGAAAATTCATAAAATCTTGAAAAAACCCTTGACACTACATAGAACATGAGTTATAATAACTATCGTCGCCGGCGAACGGGCGACGCAGGAAAGTGAGTATGGCGGTATAGCTTAGTTGGCTAGAGCGTTCGGTTCATACCCGAAAGGTCATTGGTTCAAGTCCAATTACCGCTAC
>NZ_CALWJK010000075.1 GCF_944380975.1 uncultured Agathobaculum sp.
ATTATGATCCATCAGCCGTCTGCCGGTACGCAGGGACAGATTACCGATATGGCCATTCATCTCAAGCGCCTTGAGATCATCAAGAAGCGTATGAACAAGATTTTGTCGGAAAACACCGGCAAGCCGATCGAAGTGGTCACTGCGGACTGCGAACGCGATAACTTCATGTCCGCAGAAGAAGCGATGGAATACGGCCTGATCGACAAGGTATTCGATAAGCATTGACGAATTGCAGGGTAGAGGTGCCAAATGCCGAATTTTGATGATGATAAGACGCTGAAATGTTCATTTTGCGGAAAACCGCAGGGACGTGTCCGCAAGCTGATTGCAGGCCCTGGCGTATATATCTGCGATGAGTGCATCGGCGTATGCACCAGCATTTTAGAGGATGAGCTGGATTTTGCGCCGGAGGATCGTTTGGATCAAACGGCGCTCGAACCGGAAAAGCTGCCCACGCCGCAGGAGCTGAAGGCGGTACTGGATGAGTATGTCATCGGGCAGGAACGCGCAAAGATTGCGCTTTCGGTTGCGGTGTACAATCACTATAAGCGTATTTACCATCCGGAAACCGAGGTAGAACTGCAAAAATCCAACATTTTGATGCTTGGTCCGTCGGGTTCCGGTAAGACGCTGCTGGCGCAGACGCTGGCAAAGACCTTGCAGGTGCCCTTTGCCATTGCGGACGCTACCACGCTGACCGAAGCTGGTTATGTAGGCGAGGATGTAGAAAACATCCTGCTGCGCCTGATCCAAGCGGCTGACTTTGACGTGGAACTGGCGGAGCATGGCATCATCTATGTCGACGAGATCGACAAGATCGCCCGCAAGAGCGAAAATCCCTCGATCACGCGAGATGTATCAGGCGAGGGTGTGCAGCAGGCGCTGCTCAAGATGCTGGAAGGCACAACGGCGAATGTTCCGCCGCAGGGCGGCCGCAAGCATCCGCATCAGGAGTTTATCCAGATCGACACGACTAATATCCTGTTTATTTGCGGCGGTGCCTTTGACGGCATTGAGGGCATCATCCAGAAGCGGATCGGAAAACAGGGTATGGGCTTTGGTTCGGAGGTAAAAAGCCAGCAGGAGGATCAGACCGATCAGCTGCTTGCGCAGATTGAACCGCATGATCTGATGAAGTATGGCCTGATTCCCGAACTCATTGGCCGTCTGCCGGCGGTGGTTTCGCTGGATACGCTGGATGAAAAGGCCTTGGTGCGTATTTTGCAGGAGCCGAAGAACGCACTGGTCAAGCAGTACCAGACGCTGCTGGCGATGGATGGCGTGATGCTGGAATTTGCGCCGGACGCGCTGGAAGAGGTAGCAAAGACCGCACTGGCCCGCAAGACGGGTGCGCGCGGACTGCGCGGTGTGCTTGAAAACGTGATGACAGATATTATGTTCCAGATCCCGTCCGATATTTCGATTAACCGTGTGGTCATCACGCGGGAAACCGTGACGGGTGAAGGTAAGCCGCTGATCGAGCATGGTGAGCACGTTGCGCTCCCTGCTGGAACGTCGGCTTCGAAAAAGGGTGAAAAACACTCAAAACCTACAAAAAGCGCTTAAAATAATGCAAAAACGTGGGGGAACCGCTGGTTTTACCCGCGTTTTTTGTTATTTGGCGTACGTCGATGCTTTACAAACCGCGAAAAATATACTATACTGACTCTATCTAATTATTTTTCCGCGTGTGAGGAGAGAACTATGATGCAAACGATCGGGGCGGAGCTTAAGCGGCTGCCGGTGCTGCCACTGCGCGGCTTAACCGCCTTTCCCCATATGATTATCCATTTTGACGTTGGTCGCATGATGTCGATTCGTGCGCTGGAGGCGTCAATGAAGAGCGGCCAGATGATTTTTCTGACCGCGCAGCGTGAATTGAAAACGGATACGCCGGCACCGGGCGATTTGTACCAGATCGGTGCGGTGTGCATGGTGCGGCAGATTTTGCGCCTGCCGGGTGACAATATCCGGGTGCTCGTGGAGGGCCGCAGCCGTGCGCTGGCGCATCAGTTCACTGCGCCGGAAAAAGAAGGCGACTGCATTTTTGCCGAAATCGAAGAGCTGGACGATTATGTGATCGGTGTGACCGAGCGGCGTGCGCAAGCGCTTGTGCGCACGGCGCAGGAGCGGTTTGCGGAGTACGCGGAGCATGCCAGCCGCATTTCGCAGGATGTGGAGATGACAGTGGCTGAGGGCGGCGAACCGGGATGGCTGGCGGACTATATTGCGCAAAATCTGCCGGTCGAGGTGGAAGCAAAACAGGAGATTCTTGAGGAGCTCAACGTCACGCGCCGTTTGGCGATGGTCATTCGGTTGCTGGGAGAGGAAACCGAAATCCTCAAGATTGAAAATGAAATCCAGGATGAGCTGAAAACGCAGATCGACAAGAATCAGCGGGAATACTATCTGCGTGAGCAGATCAAGGTGATTCAGAGCGAACTGGGCGAGCAGGATGTCGCCGCGGAGGCGGAAGCCTACCGCAAGCGCGTGCTGGAGCTGCATTTGCCGCAGGAGTGTGAGGACAAGCTTATCCACGAGGTCGACCGGTTTGCCAAGCTGAGCGGTTCCAGCGCAGAGCAGGGCGTGGTGCGCACCTATCTGGACACGGTGCTGGATTTACCGTGGAACAAAAAGAGCGAGGAACGTCTGGACTTAGCCGAAGCGCAGGCGATTCTGGACCGCGATCATTACGGTTTGAAGAAGGTCAAGGAGCGCATTATGGAGTTTCTGGCAGTCAAGACGCTTGCGCCTGAACTGCGCGGACAGGTTTTGTGCCTGGTTGGCCCTCCGGGTGTGGGCAAGACCTCCATTGCAAAATCCATTGCGCAGGCAATGGGACGTAATTATGCGCGCATGAGCTTGGGCGGCGTGCGGGATGAGGCGGATATCCGCGGCCACCGCAAGACGTATATCGGCGCGATGCCTGGTCGAATCATGGATGCGCTGCGTCGCGCGGGAACGTCCAATCCGCTGCTTCTGCTGGATGAAATCGATAAGATGGGCAACGATTTTCGCGGCGATCCGGCGGCAGCTATGCTGGAGGTACTGGATACCGAGCAGAATGTCGCATTCCGCGATCATTATATTGAGCTGCCGTTTGATTTATCAGATGTGTTGTTCCTGACAACGGCAAACGATTTGTCCACCGTACCGCGCCCGCTGCTGGATCGTATGGAGGTCATTGAGTTGTCTTCCTATACCGAGGAGGAGAAGCGGCAGATTGCGCTGCATCATCTGCTGCCCAAGCAGATGGAAAAGCATGGGCTGCAAAAGGGTCAGCTGGTGATTTCTGAGAAGATGCTGGGACTGGTGATCTCGCGTTATACGCGCGAAGCCGGTGTTCGCCGTCTGGAACAGGTATTGGCGAAAATTTGCCGGAAGGCAGCAAAGCATATCGCTGACGGTGGACGACGGCTGACGGTGTCGGAGAAAAATCTGGAGGAACTGCTGGGCGTTGCGCGCTACAAAGATGATGTTGTCACGAAAAAGGACGAGGTGGGCATTGTCAATGGTCTGGCGTGGACCAGTGTCGGCGGCGAAATGCTGGAGGTCGAGGTTGCTGTGGTACCCGGTACGGGTAAGATTGAGGTGACCGGTAATTTGGGCACGGTCATGCAGGAGAGCGCCAAGGCCGCGGTGACGTTTGTCCGTTCGCGTGCCGATGCGCTTTCTATTGACCCGATGTTCTATAAGGACAACGATTTGCACATCCATTTCCCGGAGGCTGCCGTGCCGAAGGACGGCCCCTCGGCGGGCGTGACCATCACGACGGCATTGGTATCCGCGCTGACCGAAGCGCCGGTGCGCCATGATGTGGCGATGACTGGTGAGGTCACGCTGCGCGGGCGTGTTCTGCCGATCGGCGGTTTGCGCGAAAAAACCATGGCAGCCTATCGCGCTGGCATCCGCACGGTTGTTATTCCTAAGGAGAATGAGTCGGATTTGCAGGATATTGAGCCGGTGGTACGGGAAAAACTACAGTTTGTCACGGCGGCGCATATGGATACGGTTATGGAAACGGCGATCGACTTTACGCGTCGCCCGAGAAAAAGAAAGAAGACGTCGCATAGCCCGGTTGCGCGGCAAACGGATACGGCGGCAACGGCGGTGGTGCAATGATGGAGAAGCAAAAACCGGTGGTCAACCTGCATAATGTGGAGTTTTTACGCTCTGCGGTCAAAGAAAGCGATTTTCCAAAGGATACGCTGCCGCAAATCGTATTTGCCGGGAAATCCAATGTCGGAAAGAGTTCGGTTATCAATAAGCTGCTGAACCGCAAGAATTTTGCGCGTGTTAGTGCACAGCCCGGAAAAACCATACACATCAATTATTTTTTGATCGATCGGAAAATGTATCTGGTCGATCTGCCGGGCTATGGTTATGCGCGTGTATCAAAAGCGGAACAGCAACGTTGGGGCGCGTTGATGGAAGCCTATTTTGCAATGGACCTGCTGACGCTGGGCGTGCAGATCGTGGATATCCGGCACAAACCGACACGGGATGATATGACCATGGCGGAATGGTTTCGTGCATCAGAAAAACCGTGGGTCGTAATTGCCAACAAGCTGGACAAAATCAAAAAGAGCCAGTTGGAGGGAAACCTCGCGGAAATCCGTCAAACGCTTCTACTGCCGGAGGAAGTGCCGGTGATCCCGTTCTCTGCCGAAAAGGGAAATGGGCGGGATGAGGTGTTAGCGCTCATGTATGACCATGTTGGAAAGGGAGACGTTGAGTAATGGACTTTTTACGTCGTTTTATGGCTGGACGGTATGGCAGCGATCAGCTGAACAATGCATTGCTGCTGCTTGGCTTGTTGCTTCTTGTGATTGAATGGATCACCGGATGGAACTGGATTGGTATTTTCGTTCTGGCTCTGTTGTTTCTTTGCTATTTTCGCATGTTCTCGCGCAATATCCAAGCGCGGTATGCGGAGAATCAATGGTTTTTGCGTAAGTGGTGGCCGATATCCAACCGTCTGAAGAATGCGCGCATGCGTTTTCAAGACCGCAAAACACATCGGTATTTTAAGTGCCCGCAATGTAAGCAGAGATTGCGTGTGCCACGCGGCAGGGGAAAAATCAATATCACCTGCCCGCATTGTCGTCATCAATTCATCCGAAAAAGCTGAGACAGGGAAATCTATAGATTTTAACTGATAAAGTATTAGAAGATACTTGCTTTTTTTCAAAAAAAAAGTATAATAGAATTACAAATACGAGCAGGGGGCGATTCCAATGACCGTAGATCAGTTGATTGGTAAGATCTATAGCAAGCTTAGCAAAGCGGATATTGCTGGAACAGAAGGAAAAGTTGCGGTTCAGTTTAATCTGACGGGTAAGGTTACGGGCGTGTTTTACATCGAAATTCTCAATGGTGTTCTGTCCGTTATGCCTTATGAGTATATCGACCGCGATGCCTGCGTGTCCGGTACTTTGACAAATCTGGAGAAGATCCTCAATGGCAAGCTGGTTCCTCAGGTTGCTGTAGCAGAGGGAAAGATTACTGTGGAAGGTAATGTAGATAAGGTAATGCTGCTTGCAGAGTTGATGAAGCAGGCATAAGTGGAATCGACCAAGAAGATACATATAGGCCGTCCGTTTGCTAAAAACGGGCGGCCTTACTATTTTAAAATAAAACCAACTTTTTTGTAAAAAAGTGTTGACAAAAGTCGGTTGTGTGTAGTATACTAATCGAGCTGCTTCGGTGAGAAGCCGCCAAATCGGAAAGAATTTGAAAGAAATGAAAAAAGTTCTTGATAAACGCTTCTCGG
>NZ_CALWJK010000076.1 GCF_944380975.1 uncultured Agathobaculum sp.
CGCGATCATCTGGAAGAACGACGACGTTTATTCCACCGGTATTCACGACAAGTTCGTTGCAGAGGCTGAGACCAAGGGCCTGGAAGTTGTTTCCGACACCACCTTCACCGATGCTTCCGCGACCGACTTCTCGGTACAGCTGAACGATGCCAAGAGCAAGGGCGCGGATCTGGTATTCCTGCCGATTTACTACACCCCGGCATCCCTCATTCTGACGCAGGCGAATGCAATGGGCTATGCGCCCAAGTTCTTCGGTGTGGACGGCATGGACGGCATCCTGACCGTGGAGAACTTTGACCTTGCACTGGCGGAAGGCGTTATGCTGCTGACCCCGTTCAACGCGGACGCGACCGATGAAAAGACCGTTGCTTTCGTAGAGAAGTACAAGGAGCTGTACGGCGAAGTACCGAACCAGTTCGCAGCAGACGCATATGACTGCGTTTACGCATATGCACAGGCACTTGAGGCTGCCGGCGCTACGCCCGACATGTCTGCGGAAGAGCTGTGCGATATGATGATCGAGCAGTTTACCTCTATGACCTTCAACGGCCTGACCGGCGAGAACATGACTTGGGATTCCACCGGTGCGGTTTCCAAGAGCCCGAAGGGCATGGTTATTGAAAACGGCGCATACGTCGGCATGTAAAACGGGTCTGAGGGAAACACCGTTTCACTCGGAAACACAACTGGTGCGCGCGGCGCACACAAGACGCAAGTGAGAAGCAAGGGAGGGCGCCGCATTTCGCGACGGCCCTCCTTTGTCTATTTTTCCCGTTTACCGGTATTATGGGGTGGGGCGACGGCTTGACCGAAGCAGCCAAGCCACCGCCCCATCCCACAAACGGATAAGAGAAATGAAAAAGATTTGAGGTGTATGAAACCATGAGCTTTCTCAACCATCTGATCAACGGCATCAGTCTGGGAAGCATTTACGCAATCATCGCACTGGGATACACGATGGTTTACGGCATTGCTAAAATGCTGAACTTTGCGCATGGCGATGTTATCATGGTCGGCGGCTATATGTGCTTCTGTGCCACGACTTATCTGGGCTGGCCGCCGATTGCAGGCGTACTGCTGGCGGTTGTGGTCTGCACGGCGCTGGGTGTGGTCATCGAGCGCTTGGCGTATAAGCCGCTGCGCATGGCGCCGTCGCTGGCGGTGCTGATTACGGCCATCGGTGTTTCCTACTTTTTGCAGAATGCGGCGCTGCTTATCTGGGGTTCGAGCACGAAGAGCTTTACCTCGGTAGTGGGCGGCGACCCGATCCAGCTGTTTGGCGGACAGCTGACCATCACGCGCGTGACGATCGTCACGATTGTGGCATGCGTTGTCATCATGATCGCGCTGACGCTGTTCACCGGCAAAACCAAGATGGGCACAGCGATGCGTGCGGTGTCCGAGGATAAGGGTGCGGCGCAGCTGATGGGTATTAACGTCAACACGACGATCTCGCTGACCTTTGCCATCGGTTCCGGCCTTGCTGCAATCGCGGGCGTGTTGCTCTGCTCGGCTTATCCGACCCTGCTGCCGACGACCGGCTCGATGCCTGGTATCAAGGCATTCACCGCAGCGGTATTTGGCGGCATCGGCTCGATTCCGGGCGCACTGCTGGGCGGTATCCTGTTGGGCGTGATTGAGATTTTCGCCAAGGCATATATCTCGACGCAGCTTTCGGATGCGATCGTGTTCGCGGTGCTGATTATCGTGCTGCTGGTCAAGCCGGACGGCCTGCTCGGCAAGCGCGTCAGTGAAAAGGTATAAGGGGGCGGAAAACATGAACAAACTGAAAAAGTATGCCGCCTCCCGCAGCGGACGCGATACGCTGCTGTCTTTCGGCATTGTCATTGTCGCATTTATTGTGGTGCAGGCGCTGGTGCTTACGGGCAGCCTTTCCAGTTCGATGAAAGGCCTGCTGGTGCCGATCTGTGCGTATATCATCATGGCGGTATCGCTCAACCTGACGGTCGGTATTCTGGGCGAGCTGTCGCTCGGCCATGCGGGATTTATGTCGGTTGGCGCGTTTTCCGGTATCGTTGTGACCACCAGCCTCGCGGATGCGGTTCCGTCCGGCGTCGTGCGTCTGATCCTTGCCATTATTGTCGGCGCGATCTGTGCCGCGATTGCGGGCGTGATTGTCGGTGTTCCGGTGCTGCGTCTCAAGGGCGACTATCTGGCGATCGTGACGCTGGCGTTTGGTGAGATCATCAAGAATATCATCAATGTGTTGTATGTCGGCAAGGACGCCTCCGGCCTGCATTTCAGCATTTTGGAGCAGAAGTTCCAGCTGGCGGACGGCGGCGAAATGATCATCAACGGCCCGATGGGTGTATCGGGTGTTGATAAGCTGTCCAGCTTTACTTCGGGCTTTGTGCTCATCCTGATTACGCTGTTTATTATCCTCAACCTGATCAACAGCCGTTCGGGCCGCGCGATCATGGCGGTGCGTGATAACAAGATCGCAGCCGATTCCATTGGTATTTCCACCACCCACTATAAGCTGATGGCGTTTGTCATCTCCGCGGCATTTGCAGGCATGGCGGGCGCACTGTATGCAATGAACTACTCGACCATCACGGCGGCAAAGTTTGACTTTAACACCTCCATTCTGATTCTGGTATTCGTTGTACTGGGCGGTCTGGGCAACATCTGGGGCTCGATCATTGCTGCAACTCTGCTGACGCTGTTGCCGGAGCTGCTGCGCGCGGTGAACACCTACCGTATGCTCATTTACGCGATCCTGTTGATTGCAATGATGCTGTTCAACAACTCCTCGCTCAAGGCGCGCCTGCTTGAAAAGCGCAGTATGAAGCAGATGGAAAAAATGCAGAAAAATGAAAAGGAGGGCGCGTAACCATGGCGATGCTGGAAGTTACCTCGCTGGGCATTTCCTTCGGCGGCCTGCGCGCCGTTGATGAGCTGAGCATGAAAATCGAAGAGGGCGGTCTGGTCGGCTTGATCGGGCCGAACGGCGCGGGCAAAACAACCGTGTTCAACATGCTGACCGGTGTGTACCGTCCGACTGACGGCGGTATCCGTCTGGACGGTCAGAACCTGATCGGCAAAAAGCCGCACGACATTTGCAAAATGGGTGTAGCGCGTACGTTCCAGAACATCCGCTTGTTCTCCAACCTGTCTGTGCTGGATAATGTCAAGACCGGTTTGCATAATGAGATCACCTATACGCTTGCGGAAAGTTTGCTGCACCTTGGCTCCTATCGTAAGAAGGAGCGCGCGATGGATGGGCGTGCGATGGAACTGCTGGAAGTGTTTGGTCTGGAAAGTGTTGTGGATTATAAGGCAGCCAATCTGCCTTACGGCAAGCAGCGCAAGCTGGAGATCGCGCGCGCACTGGCGACTGATCCCAAGCTGTTGCTGCTCGATGAGCCGGCGGCAGGCATGAACCCGAACGAGACCGAAGAACTGATGGAGACGATCGAGCTGGTGCGCAAAAAGTTCGGCGTAACCGTGCTGCTGATTGAGCACGATATGAAGCTGGTTTCGGGTATCTGCGAATACCTGTATGTGCTCAATTTCGGCCGCTTGCTGGCGGAGGGCACACCGAGCGAAGTGCTGAGCAATTCGGAGGTCGTTACGGCCTACCTCGGTGAATAAGAAAGGAGGAAACCAACCAATGGCAATGCTGGAAGTCAAGGGTATTAACGTATATTACGGCCTGATTCACGCGCTGCGCGACGTTTCCTTCGAGGTAAATGAGGGAGAGGTTGTTGCGCTGATCGGCGCGAACGGCGCAGGTAAGACCACAACGCTGCACACGATCACCGGACTGCTGCCGTCCAAGGGCGGCACGGTGACGTTTGAGGGCAAGGATATCACGAAAAAGCCCGGTCACGAGATTGTTCGTCTGGGTATGAGTCATGTGCCGGAAGGCCGCCGCGTATTTTCCGGGCTGACCGTGCGCGAAAACCTGAAGATGGGTGCCTATACCCGTCCGAAAAGTGAGGTCGAGTCCTCTTTGGCAGAGGTTTACAAGCGTTTTCCGCGCTTGGAAGAGCGCAAAAACCAGCCCGCGGGCACGCTGTCCGGCGGTGAGCAGCAGATGCTGGCGATGGGCCGTGCGCTGATGGCAAAGCCGCGCATTTTGCTGCTGGATGAGCCGTCGATGGGTCTGTCTCCACTGTTTGTCGGCGAGGTATTCAAGATCATTCAGGAGGTTTCGGCAGCGGGCACGACCGTGCTGCTGGTCGAACAGAACGCAAAGAAGGCGCTTTCCATTTCCGACCGCGCTTATGTGCTGGAGACCGGTAAAATTGTCAAAACCGGCAAAGCGTCCGACCTGCTGAACGATGACGCAATCAAAAAGGCATATCTGGGTGAATAAGGGGGAAAACATATGAAGCCGTATATTATCACCATCGCCCGTCAATATGGCTCGGGCGGAAAGACGGTTGGCAAAATGTTGTCCGACCGGCTGCATATCCCGTTTTACAACCGCGAAATCATCACGATGGCCTCTGAGGACAGCGGCATCAATGCCGCACTGTTCACGGACGAGCGCCTCAAGCCCGATCTGATTACCCGCCTAAAGAGCCGTTACAAAGGCAACCTGCCGCTGCCGAACGATTCGTCCAAGGTATACCTGCGGGATGACGCGCTGTTTGACTATCAGGCAAAGATCATTCGCCAGCTGGCCGATCAGGGACCGTGCGTGTTGATTGGACGCTGTGCGGACTATGTGCTCAAAGGCCGTCCGGATGTGGTGCGCGTGTTTGTGCATGCAGATGCGGACTTCTGTCTGGAGCAGGCAATGAAAGTGGATTCTCTGCCAAAGGACGAGGTCGTTCGCAAGATTGCGGAGATCGACGAATACCGTGCAAAGTACTATAAGCATCACACCGGCCATGATTGGTATGATGCGCGCAACTATGACCTGTCGCTCAACAGCGGTGTGCTGGGCTTTGACGGCGTGGTTGAGGAAATCATACAGTATATGGAAGTGCGGTCACAATTCCAGAAGTAAAAGCGATACGCCCTGCGCCAGTGGTGCAGGGCGTATTTTCAAGGAGAAAAATTTGATAGAAAAAAGAAAGAAAAATTGAAAAAGCCCTTGACGAACCGTGGTTTGTCGAGTATAATATTTCTTGTCCTTTGTGGGAACAATTCAATATCTGGAGAGTTGGCTGAGTGGTCGAAGGCGCACGATTGGAAATCGTGTAGGCGTGATGAGCGTCTCCAGGGTTCAAATC
>NZ_CALWJK010000077.1 GCF_944380975.1 uncultured Agathobaculum sp.
TCCCATCATGCTCCGTCCCTCCTTTGTTTCTATTATATCATAGAAACTGAGCATCTGGGGATTTTGTCAACAGGTCCGTCATGTGCCGTAAAATCGGTGAATCGCAAAACCTTTTGATGAATACATCCCTTCCGATCGGTATCATCAGCGAGCGACTGGGATTCAACGACCATTGCCATTTCAGCACGACGTTCAAAAAGTATATCGGTATTACGCCGACGCAATATCGACAACACTTCCGAAATTCGTCCGGCCCAACCCCATAGATGTAAAGAAGGTCCCGTAAAAGGGGCCTTCTTTTTTGCTGTGCGCCATGATCTGCTTGATTGCTTTCGATCATCTCATGCAGCGAGAAGGACGATCGCTTTGTCTATTTTTGCTAAACCCAATGAGATGTTTTTTATCATCCAAAGCAAGAATCTAAACATGCGGTCAAAAAAGGCTGCGGACAGACCGCAGAAAACAAGCAAGAATATGCTAACGCAGTTCAGATGGCATTCCATATAATTAGGAGCATGAACCATTCATGAATGAGAGAGGGTAACAGAACGCAGAAAAGAAAGGAAGCGAAAGGCATGGAAAGCAACGCTGCAAATCTTACAATTGACAGCGCAAGCACTTCGGAGAGAAGCGGATTTGTCAAGATCCCTTGGATATCGCGCATTGGCTATGGCTTGGCAGATAGCTCTTGCAATATTGTATACGGTATGATCAACACTCTGCTGACGTTATTTTATACGGATTACGTCGGTATCTCGTTTGTAACCGTTGGTTTGGTGATGCTGATTTCCCGTTTTTTTGACGGAAGCTCGGACGTTATTATGGGTGTGCTGGTCAGCAAGACCCGTTCCCGCTGGGGGAGGTCGCGTCCGTGGCTACTATGGACAGCACTACCGTATGTCATTACATCTGTAGCATTGTTTACAGTGCCGCAGACTTCGGAAAGCCTGCAATTCTGGTACATGTTCGTGACCTATAATCTGTGCACCACGGTTTGCTACACGGCGATCAATGTGCCGCTTGGCTCACTGTCCACTATGATGACCCGTGACTCGCATGAGCGCGAGCTGCTTTCGACGGTACGCATGGCGCTGGCACCGGTCGGGCGTTTGATTTCAGTCACTTTTACGATGCCGGTGGTGCGGCTTTTTGGCAACGATCAGGCGGCGTGGGTCAAGGCCATGTCGATGTGGTGTGCGATTGCATTTGTGCTGCTGATTTTTAGCTTTGTCACTTGCAAAGAGCATGTGCAAATACCGGATAAGACCGTGCAAAAGGCAACGGGCGGCTTCAAACGCAACTTTTTGGCACTGGTGAAAAATCCGTATTTTTGGGCAACTCTGATCCTTTGGACGATCACCTGCGTACATTCCACACTGGTTGGCACTGATCTGCCATACTATTGTAAATACATATTCGGTAATGACACATGGATGTATAGCTCGCTGTACCTTGCAGAAAACATTACTTTGATTGTCGGCGCAATGGTTTGTCCGCTGCTGTTGGGAAAATTTAACAAGCGGGATTTGTCCCTCGCCGGTGCGATTCTGGCGGTTGTGGGTCATCTGCTGTTCTTGTTCAACCCAATGAGCTATGAATGGGCAATGGCGGTAACCATCATTCGCGGCATCGGGCAAGCACCGCTGACTGCACTGGTATTCGGCATGATGGGCGATGTGATCGAGTATGGCCAGTGGAAGTTCCACATCCGTCAGGAATCTTTGGTGTTTGGCGGCGGCTCGTTGGGCTTTAAGATCGGTACGGGCTTAACCAGCGCGTTGATTAGTGTGCTGCTCACCAGTGCGGGTTATCTCAGCTCGACAACCGGCGGTGCAGTACAGCCCGAAAGCGCCAAGCAAATGATTATTGCGATTTACAAATTCGGCCCGGCCATTATCTGGGGTATTGCCGTTGTCGTTCTGATCCTGTATAAGCTGGATAAGATCTATCCTAAGGTAATGGCGGATCTGGCAGAGCGGGAAGCAAGAGGAGAAATGTAACCGACGAACAGAAGGAGTGATTGATATGAAAAATATTAAAATCGGCGCCTGCGACTGGGGGCTTCCGGGGAATGGCTTGTACGCCACGCAGATTGCGGCAGAGGTAGGACTGGATGCGCTGTCGCTGAAAATCGGGCTGTACGAATCCGATTATCCGCTGACACAGACGGAAATGCAGAAGATTTACCTGAGCGAACAGCAGAAATACGGCATTGAGTACTGCGCGATCGCGCTCAATGACTTCGACAACATTCCGATGCACGCCCGCAAGGGGACAAGGGAATACGATATTGTCTGGAACCTGTTGGGACGTGCTGTGCAGACGGCGCGTGCGCTCGGTGTTCCAATCATTCAGGTACCCGGTTTTGCCGCAAGCGAGGTGAAAACGGAGGAGGACATGGAGCACTCGGCGCGTGCGCTGCAGTATCTGTGCGACGCGGCAGGCGAGTACGGCATTTCGGTTGCCGGCGAAAATGTGATGAATCCGGAAGAGTTCCATAAGCTGCACAGCATGGTAGACCGGAAAAATTTCTATCTGTATTTCGACAGCCAAAATTATTATCTCAACCGTGGCTACCGCGAAACCGACATATTAGAGGGCTTGTTCCCGCTGATGTGCAATCAGCTGCATGTCAAGGATGGCGCCAAAGGCGCGCTGAGCGGCAGCTTGCTTGGAACGGGCGAGAGCGGGTTTTTTGAAACCATGACCTGGCTTGACCGCCATAACTTCACCGGCTATATCCTACTGGAGAATTACTACGATCAGCTGCCGCTGCGTACGCAGGCATAAAACCCGTATGATCTGCTGCGGGAGGATATACGGATCTTGAAGAAAGCAATTAGCTAAAATAAATCTATGACAAAAGTGTATCAATTGAAAGGAGAAACAACATGAAAGTAGCAGTAATCGGTGCGGGACGTATTGGACGTGTCCATGTTGAGAACATTTGCATGGCAGTGCGCGAAATGGAGATTAAGACGGTTGCCGATCCGTACTTTAATGCGGAGGGGGAGGCGTTCGTCAAGGGCTTTGGCATTCCGAATGTGACCAAGGACGTTGATTCCATCTTTGCCGATCCCGAGATTGAAGCAGTTCTCATTTGCTCCTCTACCGACACGCATGCCGACCTGATCATGAAGGCAGCGGCAGCCGGTAAGCACATTTTCTGCGAAAAGCCGGTCGATCATGACGTGGCGCGGGTCCGCATAGCGCTCGACGCGGTCAAGAAAGCAGGCGTAAAGATGCAGATTGGCTTTGTCCGCCGCTTTGACCATAATCATCGCGCCGTATATGATGCGGTTCGCGCGGGTAAAATCGGCACCCCGCACATCCTGCGCATCAGCTCCCGCGATCCGCAGCCGCCTACAATCGAGTATGTGCGACGCTCGGGTGGCATCTACTACGACATGATGATCCACGACTTTGATATGATTCGTTTTCTGGCATGCTGCGAAGCGACCGAAGTTTATGCCAAGGGCACGGTGCTAGTGGATCCAGCAATCGGTGCGGAAGGTGACGTGGATACCACGATCGTTACGCTGACCTTTGAGAACGGCGCGATTGGCGTGATCGACAACAGCCGCCAGGCCGTATACGGCTATGACCAGCGTCTGGAGGTGTTCGGCTCTGAGGGCGCGGTACAGGATGAAAATGACATCCCAAACACGGTTGTGGTTTCCCGCGCGGACGGAACTTCTTATGGTACCGCATATCAGGTCATGTGGGATCGCTATACGCAGGCGTTCATTGACGAGATGAAGGCGTTTGCGGATGCGGTGATGAATGACAAGGTGCCGCCGATTACCGATCTTGATGGCCTGTATCCGGTGCTGATGGCAGCTGCAGCAAACAAGTCGCTCAAGGAAGGGCGCCCGGTCAAAATCTCTGAGGTGGATGTTTAAACTGGGCGGAGAAAAATGCTGCAATCTCCTTCATATAATGGGATGCGGGCGGAGCTGTGATGCTTCGCCCATATTCCATATCTAATCACACAAGGCTTGCATATAGAAAGGCGTGTTGAAATGGATAATTTTGTTGTTACGATCAGTCGAGAATATGGATCTGGCGGACATGACATTGGAAAACAATTGGCTGAATTGCTGCAGATCCCATTTTATGATAAGGAAATTGTGGACTTGACGGCACGGAAGCATTCAATCGATGCACATAGACTGTGCGAAATGGAAGAAGACTCTAAACTTCCTTTTAGCTTAGCTCAGTCATTTGGATCACTTTCCGAATCGGATGAGCAATTGTTTATTCTCCAAGCAAAGACAATTTTGGAGCTTGCACAGTCGAGTTGTGTAATTGTTGGGCGTTGCGCAGATTTTGTTTTGAAAAATCATCCAAAGCGCTTTAGCTTTTTCCTCTATTCCGGGATGAAACAGCGCGTAGAGCATATGAAGCACAAACCCGGCCTGTATAAGGCGAGCGATCCGATGCAGCAGGCCATTCGTATGGACAAACGGCGGGCGGCGTATTACAAATACTATACAGGGCAGGAATGGGGACAACCTGCAAACTACCACCTCTGTGTGGATACGGGAATGCTTGGCCCAAAGACCGCAGAATTGTTAAAGACTTTTATTGAGCTGAAAAAGTAATCTCACAGCGGACATATCTTCATTCACGAATAAAAATATCGGGGCAGATTTTGAGGGAATCTGCCCCGATATTTTGTTGGCACTGCGCCGCTCCTGTTCACATTTCATATTGTACTACAAATTTGCTGGGTCACTTCACAATACAGATGGGATTTGTGTTGAATTAAGAAGTCAATAGAGAAATGGGCGAAATGTTTTTATCATATCACAATCAAGTAGCTACTCTGTTTGTGAATAAAGAAATTCGATTGCAATGCCTAAGATATGTGAAACGCCTACTGACTTTAAATATTCAGCATAGCACCACATAGATGTTCCAGATTG
>NZ_CALWJK010000078.1 GCF_944380975.1 uncultured Agathobaculum sp.
AATGCGTTTATATGGATAAAAACTATCATAAAAAACGGGATTTTGGCAATTCAAATCCCTGACTCTCCGCCAGAAATACGGTATTAAACTTTGGTTTAATACCGTATTTTTTTTATATTTAAAGTTGTTTTCAGAACTTATTTTCGAATTCATATTATTGCTATCGCGGTTTGACCCTTATTTTTACCCTTATCGGGCGATGGTGGAGTGGATGAAGCGTTCCATGCGCTCAGCACTTTCGCGCTTCATGCGGTCGGTCACATGACCGTAAACATCCAGTGTAAAAGCCGCCGAATGATGCCCGAGGTTCTCCTGTACGGTCTTGGGATCGTCGCCGGACTGAAAAGAGATGGTGGCAAATGTATGCCGTAAATCGTGGAAGCGAAGATTAGGAAGATCAAGCTGGTTTGCGATCTGCTTGAAGTTTTTGTACACGGTGCGCCGACTGAGTGGTCGGCCGAGTTCGTCGGTAAATACCAGTTCTTCGTCGTTATGCCAAGCAGCACCGGCACGCAGGCGCATTTCGTTCTGCGTTTTTCGCTGTGCCTGCAATACCCGCATGACGGTAGGGGCAGGTGTGATGGTGCGCGACTTTCCGTTTTTGAGCGAAGTGAAGTAATATCCGAAGTCGCCCTTCGCCTGTCGCTGCTGCAGCTGGCGGTACAGAAAAATCGTGCCGCGCAGGAAGTCCACGCAGTCCCAAGACAGTCCAAGGATCTCGCCCTGCCGCATTCCGGTGAACAGGTCGACCAGATAAAGCGACGCAAAGCGATGCCCTTCAATCGCGCACAGAAACGCGCCGACCTCCTCGTCCTCCAACGGACGGATCGGCTTTCGTTCACCGCGTGGACGGATACAGGCATCGGTGGGGTTGCTGCGGATCAGGCCAATGTTGACTGCCTGCTTGAGCGCGCGGTGAAATACACCGTGAATGTTGATTGCGGTTTTTGGGGACAGCCCCTTGCCGCCCTCCGCCTTGCTGCGCACCAGATTGTTGAGAAACGCCTGTACCATGACGGTGTTCAGTTCGGCCAGACGGACATAGCCGAAAGCGGGCTTTAAGTGGTTCTTGATGGTCACCTGGTAGGAATACTTGGTGTACGGCTTAACGTTCTCGGTGTACTCGTTCAGCCAGATATCCAGCCATTTGCCCACACGGCATTTGGACGGCTCCAGATAACTGCCCTCGTCGATTTCAGATGTGATCTTGCGTAAACGCTCTCGCACCTCCTTTTGTGTTTTGCCATAGATGGATTTCTGGATTTGCTTTCCGGTGCCCGGATCGATACCTGCTGTGTAGCGGCCTTCCCAGCGTCCGTCGGGACGCTGGCGGATATTGCCGCCGCCAGAGGTACCGCGGGAATCCCGCGTACTCATATGTTACACGCTCCTCTCGTTATATTTGAAAACAGAAAACAGGTTTCTGTTTCCTTCATTGTTTCAGCCATTCCTCAAAGCGTTCCAGCGAGATTTCGCCAGCCTGACAGGCATCACGGTGCTTTTTGGCTTCTTCTGTCCATGCGTTGAATTCCTCGCGCGTCATTGTGCCGTAGCGGATGCGGGCGTTGTGGGTCTTGTAGGCGCGGTTATAGGCACGGGTGATTGGATTGCCGAGCAGTTTTTTCTGATAGACACGCGAAGCACCAACCTCCCGGCAGGTTTTGCCTTTTTCGTATTCACGGGAGCAGTATTCTGTCCGGTCGCCGTCTGTTGCGGCAAACAGCTTGCCGCACAGTCGGCATTCTTTGAAGCGCACCGCACGGCGCAGATAGGTGGATTTGAGGAAAACATATAGTTCCTGCACAGATCGGGGATAGCATACTTCTGCCATGACCATCTCCTGCTGTGTGCTGTAAAGATACTCCGGATCCGTGTTTTCGGCCGGCGAGATCCAGCCGTTATAGGCCGCGCGCGTGCGGGCAGGAAGCAATTCCGTGCGGATGGCAGGCAAGCGCATGGGTGTACGCCCCCAGATCTCCCAATACCGGCGGCAGATATCCGCTATTTCTGGGTTCAGGCAATCGAACAGAAGCGTGTGCGCATCTGCCCTGACCTTGTCCAGTTCCTCACGGAAATCGGTGACAATGGAAGGATCGATATCGTAGAAGCATTTGAGCAGGAGCGGCGCAAGCTGCATTACCAGCAGATAGAGGAACGGGTTATCCACATGCTGAAAACGGAACAGTATTTCATTCCATTCTCCCATGTTTTCCTCTCCGACCTGCGCTCGCTTTATCAGATATTCATAGGCTTCCTGTAAAAGGGGTTCATCAGTTTCTTTCCAGCTCTCTAGCAGTTGGATGATGCTTTCTCCGTAAGAAAAGGTGTGCCGGTGCAGCATGTGTTCTGCATTGTCGTAAAATTCAAAAACCTCCTGCTTTGCCGTAACAAATACGCGAAGATGACACTCGGACGGAATGATCAGGTGCATAGGAAATCCTCCACCTCCATATAGAAATATTTATTTATAAAATAATTATACGCCTATTGACAAATCATTTCAAGATGCTATTATGTTCTCATAGAATTATAGTTCTATAATAGACGAAACAATCTAATTTGTCAACTGGGAGGAGGGATGAAGATGAAACGGATCGCATATGAGGACTACCCCGATGTGCTGAATGCCGAACAGATCGCGATGCTGCTCGGCATTTCACGGTCGGGTGCGTACCAGCTTTTGAACCGCGCCGACTTTCCGACATTACATATCGGAAAACGAAAATTGGCACCCAAGGACAAAGTTCTTGCATGGATCGATCGGCAGACAGGAGAGTAGGCTAAGTTGGAAACGCGACAGAAACAGAACTTTTTTGCCCGTAAAGCCGTGCAGTAAACCGCAAAACAGTGGGCGGTAATTTCGCCTGAAAGTGCACCTTTTCTTCCCGAAATCGAAAGCGCCGAAAAGGTGCACTTTTGAAAAAACGCAGCATTGGGCGGTAATTGCAAAAAGGCATTAATTCCCGATGAAACACCCGTCAAAAAAAGAAATATAGTTTCGAAAATTGAAATTATCTGCCACACTGCCGTTCCTCTTTACCCAGTTGTTTGCCGCATGGGTATGGGCGGTAATGATTTTCGCGTTTTCGAACCCACAGAGCAGAGAGGAGGAGGCTTCGATGCATGATCGAACCGGGGCGGCATTCCTCGCCGCCCTACAAAATCTGAATGAATTGTCCGAACGGCTTACGGTAGGCCGTGACGATGATGACTACCTACGCCGTCTGGCAAATGCAGCGCAGGACACGGCCATCGCCGCCCGTGAGGCCTATGCAGAGACCCGCGAAAAATATTTCCTGTGCAGCAGGAAATATTTTTCGCGGGCAGATGCGGGAACAGCCATGACCGCTGATCAACCAGAGCAGACTGGTGACGATTTGCCGGACGGCTACGAACTGGCCGTACAGAAAGACGGCTCGGTGGTGATCCGGTTACCACTGCGCCTGTCCAAACGAAGCAGCTGCACCGAGTTTGTGTGCGAGCCGCTGAACCGGCTGCTGGCGCGCCGGGCATCCGCCCTGCCGCGGTTCCGGGCGTGTACGGTCGTGTTTTACCATTGCTATGCGGCATCGCATCAGCCCGCCGATGTGCGGGATCATGATAATCTGGAAACGCGCGCAGTGCTGAACGTCATTGAGCGGTACCTGCTGACCAGCGACAGCGGCATCTACTGTTCCAACGTCCAGACAAGCTGCTGGGGCGACAGGGATCAGACCGTGATCTGCATCCGGCCCGGCAAAATCCCGGTTTTCGATCTGGGAGCAGGGTACAATGCGGATATGTAGAAACAGCGCAGTATGGCTCCTGCTACAAGTCAGTGTTGTCTGCGGGCAGCTGCCATACCATGCGCTCAAATTGCAGGGCAGCAACTATGCGCGCACTCAGGATGCGTTTCAGAAGCTGTGCCGCGCGGGGTATCTGGAGGTCGTGAAGGCACCGGGACACAAGAGTTATTTTGTTACAGACGCCGGGTTTGAAGCCTATTGCCGGGTGCTGCAAAAAGACCGGAGGAAGTCGAACGTGTTCATCTGGGACAAGCCAATGGGTACGCATAGCATCGAAAAGGCGGTGCGGCTCAGCCGCATCAACGAGGCGAGGCTGTTCTTTGTCCTGCTTTGCAGGCGCAAGTACCAGACGTCCTTGCAGATCAAGCGCGAACAGGAACGGAAAGCTGTCCGCAGCACGGACAGCCTGAAATATTCTCGGTTCGTCGGCTGCATCTATGACGAGGAGCGGTTCATCCATCCGGTGTACCACTTCGGGAACAGCAACCAGCGGCTCAATCCCAACGGCGAGAAAAATGCGGCCGTGCGGCTAGCCGGGGCAATGATGTCGTTTGAGAAAGTGATCCTCGTCGAAACGCCCGAAGCGATCGCGGACATTCTGGAATACTCGCTCTGGGCGCTGAGAAAGGATCCCCGCGCACTCCGGCATATGAGGCTGAACTTCCATATCACATGGGAGGACAACGCGATTTTATTGCCGTTGGATGGGTCAGCACAGGCCTTTGTGCAGCACTTTGACCGGAAGGACTGGCGCGCTGGCATTGCGCAGATGGAAGAGCAGGAGAAGGCAAAAGCAGGCATCACACTATCCCTGCTTCAGGGGCAATGGATGGAGCTGCTGGAGTATCTGGCACGAGAGCCTGATCCGGAATATCCGGTGCGCATCATCGCGTGGGATTTTCAGCAGCCGGTACTGTGGGTACTGCGAGAGCGAGGTGTGCTGCCGGCAAAAGCACGGGTTGGTGTATGTCGGTCAATAGCAGAGTAACAAGAAAGGGCGCGTTGCAGAAATGAAATCTGCAGCGCGCCCTTTTATGCGCCGTCCAAAGGAGTATGTAGCCGATAGGT
>NZ_CALWJK010000079.1 GCF_944380975.1 uncultured Agathobaculum sp.
ATGAGAAAAACGGCATAGCCGAAGCTATACCGTTTCTCTCTTGCCCCACGATGTTTTCTTATCGGGAGGCACCTTTTGCAGCCTGTTTTTTTCATATCACACAATGGTTTAGAGCGAAGCCTTCCACAGTCCGTGCAGGTTGCAGAACTCATAAACGGCTTCAGCCTTTTCGCCCTCTGCCAGACGGAATACCGCCTCGGGCGCGCCCGTGTGGTCGAGCACAGCGCGGTGTACGCCCTTATCGGTCACCAGCCAAATGAACGCGATGTGGTGCTCTTCGGTCATCGGATGTGCCACTTCGCCGACCTTGGCGCGGATGACGTCGCCCTCGACCGTCACGACCGGCACGTGCTTTTCGGCTGCGCCGTCGGTCTCGCCCGCCTTGAATTCCTTCATCTTCTCGCCGCAGCACATCACCGGTACATGATGGTCGTCAATCATTTCGATGATGTTGCCGCAATGCATGCACTTAAAAATCTTCAGTTCCATTGGTAATCTCCTCCTTTGGTTATGTAGAAAAGCGGGTCAATAACCCATTTTTCCCTCTAAAATATCGTCGTGGTCTACCCATTCGGATACATCAATCGTGTCGTATGTATCCGCATCCCGGCGGATGACCACCTTTTCAATGCCCGCGTTGATAATCAGGCGCTTGCACATCGGACAGGAATTGGCGTCCGGCATGATTTCTCCTGTGGACATATCCCGTCCCACCAGATAGAGCGTCGCGCCGAGCATTTGCTCGCGGGGCGCAGCGATGATGGCGTTGGCTTCCGCGTGTACCGAGCGGCAGAATTCATACCGTTCGCCGCGCGGGATGCCCATTTTTGCCCGGATGCAGGTACCGATGTCAATGCAGTTAGCGCGTCCGCGGGGCGCGCCGTTGTAGCCGGTGGACACGATGACGTCATTTTTGACGATCACCGCGCCGAAGCCGCGCCGCAGGCAGGTACTGCGCTCAAGCGCGACCTGCGCCATATCCAGATAATAGTTTACCTTGTCCCGTCGGTTCATAAACAGCCTCCCAGAAAGAATTTATCCGCCGGAAAGCACGCCGCTTTCCAGATAGAGCCGACGCGCTGCGCGCAAAGCGGCGGCGCGGTCGTGTGTAATCAGTACGATGGTGTGGCCCGCATGATGCAGACCGTCGAGCAGGCTGAGCACATCTTCTGCGGCTTCGGGGTCAAGACCCGCCGTCGGTTCGTCCGCCAGCACGACGCGCGGCTTGGTGACGACTGCACGGGCAATCGCCACGCGCTGCTGCTGGCCGCCGGAGAGCTGGTCGGGCCGGTGGGTTGTCCGCTCGGACAGACCGACGCGCGCCAGCGCCTGTTTGGCGCGTTCCAGCCGTTCGGTGCGCGGTATCCCTTGCAGGGTAAGCGGCAGCGCAACGTTTTCCAGCGCGGTCATGCTGGGCAGCAGGCGGAAGCCCTGAAAGATAAAGCCGATCTGCTCGCTGCGCAGCCGCGCAAGCGTATGCGGCGGCAGGCAGGATACATCCGCCCCGCCGAGCAGATATTGCCCTGCGGAAAGCGTGTCGAGCAGACCGAGAATGTGCATGAGCGTACTTTTGCCCGAACCGGATGCGCCGGTGATGGACACATAGTCGCCGGGTGCCACGTGCAGGTTAACATCGCGCAGCGCCTGCACACCGCTGTCATGATATATTTTACTCGCATGGATGAGCTTTAGCAAGGTTTTTCCCCTTCCTTCCCGCCCTTATTTTGCATGGAGAAAAGCTGTATTATACCAAAAAAACAGGGCTTCCGTTTGGGAAGCCCTGTTTGATTACAGCGTGGGAAGGTTTTTGCGCCATGCGCCGGTTTTGTAGAACAGAACGGAAAGCCCGGAACCCAGGAACCAGCCGATTGGCCAGGACAGCCAGATACCCAGCTCGCGCCAGACGTGGAACAGCACGATCGAGAGCACCACGCGGATGATGAGGTCGGAAAAGGTCGTGATCATAAACGGCCGCATCGCGCCCGCGCCGCGCAGCACGCTGTCGCAGACGAACTTGATGCACACGATCAGATAGAACGGCGTAACAACAAACAGATACTGCCGTCCGACATCGATGACCCCCGAACCGCTGCCCGCCGGCACAAACAGACCGACCAGCGTGTTGGCAAACAGCAGATAGATCGCGGTGAACACGACCGAAAGCGACAGCGAAAAGGCGGCGCCTGCCTTCAGACCCATGCTGACGCGGTCGAGCTTGCGCGCGCCGATGTTCTGTGCGACATAGCTGGACAGGCCGGATGCGAACGACATGCAGCAGGTCAGTGCAAAGGTGTTGATCTTGGTGGCAGCTGAAAAGCCCGCGATGACGGTGGGACCGCACAGGTTGATGTAATACTGGATGATGACGTTGCCGACCGAGACAAAGCTTTGCTGCGCGATGGACGGAATGGCATAATTCGTCAGGCGGCGCAGCATTTCAGGCGCAAACGGCAGGAAATGTCCGCCCGTGTCGAACGAGCGCACCCGGCGCAGAAGCAGCAGGAAGGCCAGCGCACCCGCGCAGCCCTGCGCAATAAAGGTCGCCCACGCAACGCCCGCAACGCCCCACTGGAACACGGCAACGAACACCAGATCAAGGATGACATTGCTCACCGAGGATAGAATCAGCAGAATGAGCGGGGTACGGCTGTCGCCCATTGCGTTGAAGATACCGGTGCAGACGTTATAGATGAACAGGAACAACAGACCGAATATATACACCCGCAGATAGAGCGAGCCATCGGCAAAGATGTTTTCCGGCGTTTGCAGTGCGCGCATGATGCCGCCGGTGGCGAGCGTGCCGATGAGGGTCAGGATAAGTGCGATCACGGTGGTGGTCAGCAGCGCAGTGGAAATCGCGGTTTTCATGCGCAGATAGCGCTTCGCGCCGAACAGCTGGGAGACCAGTACGCTGGTGCCGATGTTCACGCCGGTCGCTACCGCGACAAACAGTTGGGTGATCGGATAGCTTGCGCCAACGGCGGCGAGCGCCAGCTCGCCCGCGGCGGGTGTTGCCGCAAAGCGGCCGACGATCATGGAGTCGGCCATCTGGTAAAGCTGCTGGAACGCGACGCTCAGCAGCAGCGGCAGCGAAAACCAGAACAGCTTGGATGAGGGTTTTCCTTCGGTCAGATCGGTGGTCAACGGGATTCCTTCCTTTCGGGTCAATCGGGGTGGGTCAGATGCAGAGAACAGGCTCCCCCAAATGGGGGAGCCGTAAAGTAATGCAGTTGTCAAAGGTTGCTACGTTTACGCTTGGTTTTTCTTCTGCCGTGCGGTAATCAGCAGAGTGAGGATCACCAGCAGCACAATGCCAAGCGCCAGCGCGACAATGCCGCTGCCGACAATGCCGCCTACGAGGAAGCCGGTAAAGCTGATCGCGGCGATCATCAAGGCATAGGGCATTTGGGTGGAGACATGGTCGATGTGGTTGCACTGTGCGCCTGCGGATGCCAGAATGGTGGTATCCGAGATGGGCGAGATATGGTCGCCGCAAACCGCGCCGGACAGGCAGGCAGCCACGGTCATGACCAGCATCGTGCTCGGCGCATCGCCAAACACCGCAACCGCGATCGGGATGAGGATGCCGAACGTACCCCACGAGGTGCCGGTCGCAAAAGCGAGGCCGAGCGCGATCAGGAAGAAGATCGCGGGCATCAGCATGGACACCATGGAGTTACCGTTAACCACCGAGGAGACAAAGCCGCCGATGTTGAGGTAATCCTCCGAGCATACGCCGGACAGCGTCCAGGCGAGGGTCAGGATCAGGATGGCGGGCACCATGGACTTAAAGCCCTCGGTGAACGCCTCGCAGAACTGCCCAAAGGTGAGCACTTTGCGCGGGATATACAGAATAAAGGTGAAAATCAGCGTAAAGAACGAGCCCAGCACCAGCGAGGTCGAGGAATCGCAGTTGGCGAAAGCGTCAACCACACCAACGCCCTCCAGAATGCCGCCGGTATACAGCATGCCGGAGATGCACAGCACGATCAGCACACAGATCGGCAGGATAAGGTCGTACACCTTGCCGGCGCCGCCGACAACGTAGTTCTCGTCCTGATGGGAAAGATCTTCGCCGCGGTGTGCGCGCTCATATTTCTTCATCGGGCCAAAGTCAAAGTCCACCGCCATCAGCCAGATGAGGAACAGGATGGTCAGCAGTGCATACAGGTTCATTGGGATGGTCTGCAAAAAGAGCGAGAAGCCATCCATTGAACTGGACTCAGGCAGAGACGAGCCGACAGCCGCTGCCCAGCTCGAGATCGGCGCGATAATGCAGATCGGAGCAGCGGTCGCGTCGATGATATAGGCGAGCTTGGCGCGCGTGATGTTGTATTTATCCGTTACCGGGCGCATGACCGTGCCGACGGTCAGGCAGTTAAAATAGTCGTCGACAAAGATGAACATGCCGAGGAACGAGGTGGCAAACGAAGCGCCGCGGCGTGTCCGGATGGTTTTAACCGCCCAGTCGCCATAGGCGCGCGACGCGCCCGATTTGGTGACAAGCGACACCAGAATGCCGAGCAGCACCAGAAAGATACAAATGTTAATGTTGTCACCCAGCTTGCCGCCCATGACCGTGAAGGTCGTTTCGACCGCATGCAGTGGGTTGAAGCCCGTGTACAGCAGCGCGCCCGCCAGAATGCCGATGAGCAGGGAGGAATAAACCTCCTTGGTGATCAGCGCTAGCGCGATCGCAATGATCGGCGGGAGCAGCGTCCACACGGTTGCCGTTAAATCCATTCCATTTTCCCCCTTCATTTTGCAGGATATTTGTTTCATTCCTGCAATGCTCTTTTATTTTATATGGATTGGACCGGCTTGACA
>NZ_CALWJK010000080.1 GCF_944380975.1 uncultured Agathobaculum sp.
GTCGGCTGGTCGATCACCAGCACGTTCGAGCCAAACAGCATCATGCGCGCGAGCATCAGGCGCACCTTTTCGCCGCCCGACAGCACACGCACCGGCTTATATACGTCATCGCCCGAGAACAGCATGCGGCCGAGGAAGCCGCGCAGCGTGGATTCCAGCGTGTCCGTGCGCGAATACGGCGCAATCCAGTCAAGCATGTTTTCGGTATGTCCTTCAAAGAACTCGTTGTTATCCTTAGGGAAATAGCTTTGGGACGTGGTTACGCCCCACTTGAAACTGCCCTCATCGGGCTTGATCTCGCCCATCAGAATCTGGAACAGTGTGGTCATCGCCAATTCATTGTCCGAAATGAATGCAATCTTATCTCCACGGCGCACAATAAAGGAGACGTTGTCCAGAATCTTTTCGCCGTCGATCGTCTTGGAAATACCACGCACCTCGAGAATATCCTTACCTGCCTCGCGGTCTGCCGCAAACGATACCCACGGATAGCGGCGAGAGGATGCAGGCAGTTCTTCGACTGTCAGCTTGTCGATCAGCTTGCGGCGGCTGGTCGCCTGACGGGATTTAGACTTGTTGGCCGCGAAACGCTGAATGAAGTTCTGCAATTCCTTGATCTTTTCCTCATTCTTGCGGTTCTGATCCTTAATCATACGCTGAATCAGCTGCGAGGACTCATACCAGAACTCATAGTTACCAACGTACAGCTTGATCTTGCCATAGTCGATATCCACGATGTGCGTACAGACGTTGTTGAGGAAGTGACGGTCATGCGAAACAACCAGCACCGTGCCCTCAAAGTCCGCAAGGAAATCCTCCAGCCAGCGGACTGCCTGAATATCCAGATGGTTGGTCGGCTCGTCAAGCAGCAGAATGTCCGGCTTGCCGAACAACGCACGCGCGAGCAGCACCTTGACCTTTTCTACGTCGCCCAGATACTGCATCTCGGTATACAGAATTGCATCCGCGTCGAGCCCCAGACCGTTGAGCAGTTGGCCGGCTTCGGTCTCTGCTTCCCAGCCGCCCATCTCGGCAAATTCGGCCTCAAGCTCTGCCGCTTTGTTGCCATCCTCCTCAGTGAAGGGGTCTTTCATATAGAGCGCATCCTTCTCCTGCATGACCTCCAGCAGGCGCGGGTTGCCGCCGAGCACCGTATTGAGCACCGTCTCCTCATTGAACGCAAAGTGGTCCTGCTTCAAAACGCTCATACGCGTTTTGGGCGCAATGGACACCGTGCCGGTGGACGGGTCAAGATCACCCGACAGAATGCGCAGGAACGTGGATTTGCCTGCGCCGTTTGCGCCAATGACACCATAGCAGTTTCCTTCCGTAAACTTCAGATTCACGTCCTTAAACAGCGGTTCTCCGCTGAAATTCAAGCTCAGATCGCTGATTGTAATCATATCGTATCCGTCTCCTGTTTATCATTTTGAATCTGTATCAGTATATCACAGAAACCCTGCTTTTCACAGTTTTTTTACACATCAATCTGCATTTTTGGTGATGTTGTCTTGAAACATGACCGCATAGGGGCTATACTATATTTATTCTAATCAAGGAGGTTTTTCCATGTCCAACCTGATGCAGATCATCAAATCCCGCCGCTCTACGCGTGCGTTTGAATCCAAACTCCCTCCCAAAGACCAAGTCATGCAGCTGGTCGAGGCCGCCGAGTGGGCTCCCTCCGGTATGGGTAAATATCTTTGGCATTTCACCGTAGTATACAGCGCAGAAAAATCACTGACACTGGCGCGCGCGGTTGCGGAAGCCGATAACCGTGGCCCGGATTACAATTTCTACGGTGCCCCAGTCAATATTATCATTTCCTACAAACGCGATGAGCATCATGCTTTTGTCGACGGCGCTGCCGCAATGGAGAATCTGCTGCTTATGGCAACAGAACTCGGGCTCGGCTCATGCTGGATCAATCAGATCCGTGAGTGCTGTGATGACCCAAAGGTGCGCGCCCTGCTGACCGAATACGGCGTACCAGAAGGCCACATCGTCATTTGTTCCGCTGCCATCGGCTATATCGCCAAGGAAACACCTGCAAAGCCCCGCAAAGAAGGTATTGTTTCCTTCGTAGAATAAAAGGAGGCAGAAACGCATGGATGCACAAATTGCCAAGCTGAAAGAATGGGTGGATGCCAGCGATAATATCGTATTTTTCGGCGGTGCTGGTGTTTCCACCGAAAGCGGCATCCCAGACTTTCGATCGGTAGACGGCCTGTACAACCAGCAATACAAGTATCCGCCGGAAACTATTTTGAGCCACACGTTTTTCATGGCGGAACCGGAAGAATTCTTCCGCTTTTATCGCGCAAAAATGCTTGCGTTGGATGCAGAACCCAATGCGGCACACCTCAAGCTGGCTGAGTGGGAGCGTATGGGAAAATGCCGCGCGATTGTGACGCAGAATATCGATGGCTTACATCAGAAAGCAGGCTCCAAAGAGGTCTTGGAACTGCACGGTTCTGTGCTGCGCAACTACTGCATGCGCTGCCGCAAGCCCTATGATGTGCGCGACATCGCTGCCGGTACCGGTGTTCCCAAATGCGACTGCGGCGGCACAATCAAACCAGATGTTGTTCTGTACGAGGAAAGTCTGGACAGCTATACGATCAATAAAAGCGTGGAATACATCCGCAATGCGGATATCCTCATCATCGGCGGTACTTCCCTTGCTGTCTATCCTGCAGCAGGTCTGATCGACTATTACCGCGGCAATAAGCTGGTGTTGGTCAACAAGTCCGAAACGCCCGCCGACCGTCGCGCCGATCTGGTCATTCACGCACCGATTGGTCAGGTATTCTCCCAGCTGTAACAGCACTGGCATAAAAAACAATTCAACCGCATGTTTTCTCCCCTTTCCGGCCATACTATGGAAAACCGGAAAGGGGAGTTTTTATATGTTTCTTGATAAACTCGCATTGATTCTTGCCATCATTGGCGGACTGAACTGGGGCAGCATCGGCTTGTTTGGTTTCGACTTAGTCGGATTCCTGTTCGGCGGACAGGCCAGCGCGGTCAGCCGCATCATTTTTGCTCTGGTCGGGCTGGCTGCATTGTGGTGCATTTCCCTGCTCTTCCGCGGCAACAACAATGCCGAGGATCGTCACGCTTCCTAACAGAAAAACCGCTGCACAGGCAGCGGTTTTTCTACATATTTTTCTTAGAACGCAATCTTCTTTGCGATATAAGCAGCCACATCTTCGATCTTGATGCGCTCCTGCTCCATGGTATCGCGATCGCGGACGGTTACGCAGCCGTCCTGCTCGGTTTCAAAGTCCACCGTGACGCAGTACGGCGTACCGATTTCATCCTCACGACGGTAACGCTTGCCGATCGAACCAGCATCGTCGAAATCCACCGAGAACTGCTTGGAAAGCTCCTGCCAGATCGGCATTGCCTTTTCCGTCAGCTTCTTGGACAGCGGCAGCACCGCAGCCTTGAACGGCGCCAGCGCCGGATGCAGGCGCAGCACAGTACGCACATCGTCCTTGCCGTTCTTATCCTGTCCAACTACTTCTTCATCATACGCATCGCACAGGAACGCGAGTGCCACGCGATCCGCGCCGAGCGACGGCTCGATAACGTACGGAATATACTTCTCGTTCGCTTCCTGATCAAAGTACTCCATCGAAACGCCCGAAGTGTTCTGGTGCTGGGTCAGGTCGAAGTCGGTGCGGTCAGCAATGCCCCACAGCTCGCCCCAGCCAAACGGGAACAGGAACTCGATGTCGGTGGTCGCATTGGAGTAATGGCTCAGCTCCTCCGGATCGTGGTCGCGCAGACGCAGGTTCTCATCCTTCATACCCAGCGACACCAGCCAGTTATGGCAGTAATCCTTCCAATACTTAAACCACTCCAAATCGGTACCGGGCTTGCAGAAGAATTCCAGCTCCATCTGCTCAAACTCACGGGTGCGGAACGTAAAGTTACCAGGCGTAATCTCATTGCGGAAAGACTTACCCACCTGTCCTACGCCGAACGGAATCTTCTTACGGGTGGTGCGCTGAATATTCTGGAAGTTGACAAAGATGCCCTGTGCGGTTTCCGGACGCAGATAAATTTCATTCTTTGCGTTTTCGGTAACACCCTGATAGGTCTTAAACATCAGGTTGAACTGACGGATATCCGTAAAATTATGTCCGCCACAATTCGGACAAGCGATTTGATGTTCGTCAATATATGCTTTCATCTGCTCGTTGGTCCAGCCAGCCGGGTTTTCACCGGTTGCATCCTCAATAAGCTGATCGGCACGATGACGGGTCTTGCAGTCCTTGCAGTCCATCAGCGGATCGGAAAAACCGCCAACGTGGCCAGAAGCCACCCAAGTGGTCGGGTTCATCAGAATAGCAGAATCCAGGCCGACGTTATAGGGGCTTTCCTGCACAAATTTCTTGCGCCATGCCGCCTTGACGTTGTTCTTGAATTCCACGCCAAGCGGACCATAGTCCCACGTGTTGGCAAGGCCACCGTAAATCTCCGAGCCGGAATACACGAAGCCACGGCCCTTGCACAGGGCGACGATTTTTTCCATTGTCTTTTCGCTGTTTTTCATTTTTCAATTCTCCTTTTGGCGCATCTGGCTGATGCACGCTTTTTTCATCAGGCACAAAAAAATGCTTGACACGTGTTTATTTTACATGTATAATATTTACTTGTCAAGAGCAGTTAAAAAATGCTTAAAAAAATAAAATATGGGCCTGTAGCTCAGCTGGGAGTCCACACGGGCCATTTATATGCCCCTCTTTTTTGAGGCGTATCTCATGTGATCGCCAAGCGGTTCACATCTTCAAAAATTTCATA
>NZ_CALWJK010000081.1 GCF_944380975.1 uncultured Agathobaculum sp.
GGCTTGTAGTCGGGGTGGTGCAGCTTTATGAGCTGTATGCAATGCGCGATATATCGGACGGCATGGGACGCGCATGGCGCACTATGCTGCTCAGTCTTGCGCTGACCTTTGGCGGCTTGCTGATGACGCTGTTGGCGCTTGGTTCGGTGCTCAGCATTCTGCTGTTGTTCGTCACGCTGGCAGGTCTGATTGTTATGATTGTGGCGGATTACTATTTTTATTTCGCTTTGGATGAATTGATTTTCCCCCGCGGCTATAACTACCCGTCGGGGCGCATCCGCTGGTGCTTCTGGCTGTCACTGATCGGCGGGATTGTTGCCACCATTGTGGGAACGTTTTCTCCTTTCGTGTCGCTTGTGGTGCAGATTATTGTGGCGGCGGTCATCGTCTGGTTGCTGTGGCAGTATTTGCAGGCGGTCAAGGAAAAAGAGGGATGCTAATGAAAAAAGAGGACGGAATTTCCGTCCTCTTTTTATTATCTATTGCGGCCAATTAGCTCTTTACCGCGATGACCTCAACCTCGACCTTAGCGCCCATCGGCAGCGCTGCGACCTGCACGCAGGAGCGCGCCGGTGCGTTTTCGGGGAAATACTTGCCGTAAACGCCGTTGAACGCAGCAAAGTCGTTCATATCCGCGAGGAAGCAGGTAGTCTTGATGACGCGGTCGAACGCTACACCGCCCTCGGCGAGTACGCAATGCAGGTTCTGCATGACCTGCTCGGTCTGCTCCTCGATGGTGGTAGCCTCGATCTTGCCGGTCTTGGGATTGATCGGGATCTGGCCGGAGGTGAAAATCATATTGTTTGCAGCAACGGCCTGTGAATACGGGCCAACGGCTGCGGGTGCGAGATCAGTATGCAGTACTTCTTTAACAGACATGGATAAAACTCCTTTATTGCAATAAAATGGATTACTTTTTGCCGCCCTTGACCTTTTTCAGGCGTTCGGTGTTGGACAGGATCTTTTTGCGGATGCGCACGCTCTTGGGCGTGATCTCCAGCAGTTCGTCATCCGAGATGAACTCGAGTGCCGCTTCGATCGACATCTGGCGCGGCGGGATCAGGCGCAGCGCGTCGTCCGAACCCGAGGCACGCATATTGGTCAGCTGCTTCTTTTTGCAGACATTGACCGCCATATCATCGCCGCGCGGGTTCTCACCAATGACCATGCCCTCGTACACCTGCGTGCCCGGCCCGATGAACAGCGGGCCGCGCTCCTGCGCGTTGAACAGGCCGTAGCCGACGGCTTCGCCGGTCTCAAACGCGATCAGCGAACCGGTGGTGCGCTTGGAGATATCGCCCTTGTACGGTTGATAGCTGTGGAATACCGAGGACAGCACGCCCTCGCCCTTGGTGTCGGTCAGGAACTCGGTGCGGTAGCCGAACAGGCCGCGCGCGGGGATGAGGAACTCCAGACGCATGCGGTCCGCGCCCTTGGGGTTCATGGAAACCAGTTCGCCCTTGCGGCTGCCCATCTTCTCCATGATCGAGCCAACTGCGTCCTGCGGTACGTCTGCAATCATGCGCTCGACCGGCTCGCACTTGACACCGTCGATTTCCTTGAACAGTGCCTTGGGCGCGCCAACCTGGAACTCATAGCCTTCGCGGCGCAGGTTTTCAATCAGGATGGACAGGTGCATTTCACCGCGGCCGCAGACGCGGAACGCGTCGGTCGTGTCAGTCTCGTTGACGCGCAGGGAAACGTCCTTGAGCAGCTCGCGGAACAGGCGCTCGCGCAGGTGGCGCGAGGTGACAAACTTGCCTTCCTTGCCCGCAAACGGCGAATCGTTGACCGAGAAGGTCATCTCGACCGTCGGCTCGGAGATCTTGACGAAAGGCAACGCCTCGACGTGCTCAGGGTCGCACAGGGTTTCACCGATGGTGACGTTTTCAATGCCCGAGAAGCAAACGATTTCGCCAGCCTTGGCTTCATCCACCGGCTTGCGGTCCAGCTCTTCGATGGTGTAGAGCGTGACGACCTTGGCGTTATACGGCTGGGTTGCGCCGTGATAGTCGCAGACCGTGACCTGCTGGCCGACCTTCATCGAGCCGCGCTCGATGCGGCCGATGCCGATGCGGCCGACATACTCGTTGTAGTCGATCGAAGAGACCAGCATCTGGGTCGGGCCTTCGGTGTCGACCTGCGGCGCCGGGATGTGTTCGAGAATCTGCTCAAACAGCGGGGTCAGATCGGTGCCCTCGGTGTTCGGGGACATGGATGCAGTACCCGCGCGGCCCGAGCAATACACGATTGGGCTGTCCAGCTGCTCGTCGGATGCGTCGAGGTTTAAAAGCAGCTCGAGCACCTCGTCGCCGATCTCGCCCAGACGAGCATCCGGACGGTCGATCTTGTTGATGGCAATGATGATCTTATGGCCAAACTCCAGCGCTTTCTGGAGGACGAAACGGGTCTGGGGCATCGGGCCTTCCGCTGCGTCGACCAGCAGCACAACACCGTCCACCATCTTGAGGATACGCTCGACCTCACCGGAAAAGTCCGCGTGGCCCGGGGTATCGACGATGTTGATTTTGACGCCCTTGTAATGTACCGAAGTGTTTTTTGCCAGAATGGTGATGCCGCGCTCGCGCTCGATGTCGCCCGAGTCCATGACGCGTTCTTCCACCACCTGATTTTCACGGAATGCGCCTGCCTGCTTGAGCATCTGGTCAACCAGCGTGGTCTTGCCGTGGTCAACGTGTGCGATGATGGCAATGTTGCGCAAATCGTTACGAACCATATCTATTCCTCCATCTGCGGGTGATTTTCATGCAGATAATATTATACCCGCTTTCCCACGGGTTTTCCACCTGTGTTATCATCAAAATTCTCGCAAAAAACGCGTGAAAAACTGGTATTTTTGTGATTTTGCGTCCGCTGACAGGCCTTTGCTGCCAAACGGAAAATGATGCGCAGCGCAAGCGGAAAATACCGACCAGCTATGGAAATACAGCGGGCGATATGCTATAATGATTTCGCAATACAGAACAGAGATAGAGGAAAAGGATATGAAAGGAATTATTCTTGCTGCGGGAAAAGGCTCGCGCCTGTATCCGATGACACGGCCAGTTTGCAAGCCGTTGCTTCCAGTGTATGACAAGCCGATGATCTACTATCCGCTGGCGGTGTTGCTGCAGGCGGGTATCCGCGATATTCTTATCATTATCCCACCCGGAGAGGAAGGACCGTTTTATCGGCTGCTCGGCTCGGGCGGACGCTTCGGCGTACACATCACCTATGAGGTGCAGGAGGTCGCGCGCGGCATTGCGGACGCGCTGCTGATCGGCGAGCAGTTTATCGGCGAGGATGATGTCTGTCTGGTGCTGGGCGATAATATTTTTTATTCGCCGGACTTTGAAAGCTATTTGCAGCAGGCGCTGCGTTTGGGGCAGGGCGCTTGCGTGTTCGGGTATTATGTGGAAGATCCGCGCGCGTTTGGCGTGGTGGAGTTTGACGAGGAAGGCTGCGCGGTGTCTATCGAGGAAAAACCGCGCCATCCGAAGTCCAATTATATCGTGCCCGGCTTGTATTTCTATGATAATTCGGTCATGGAAATCGCTCACAATCTGAAACCGTCCGCGCGTGGTGAGCTGGAGATCACGGATGTCAATCTGGAATATCTGCGCCGCGGCGCGCTGCGCGTGGTCAAGCTGGATCAGGATTTTGTCTGGCTGGACGCAGGCACGGCGGAAAACCTGCTCGATTCCGCGCAGGCAGTCAAGCGGGTGCAGGATGAGACCGGCCGTTATATCGCTTGTCTGGAGGAGATCGCCTACCAGCGGGGCTATATCAGCCATCAGACGCTACAGCGGCATGCATCCGATCTGAGTAAAACCTTGTATGGACAATACTTGCAATGCCTATAAAGGAGCATCCCAACTATGGCAGTTTATACCGAAACCAAAACCTATCATACCCGCGCCCATATGGGTATGATCGACGTGACCGATGACTTCCGCGCTGCGGTGCACAATGCCTGCCGCAACACGGGCATCAAGTCTGGCATCATCGCCGGCTTTACGACCGGCGGCGTGGCGGGTCTGACCACATTGGAGTTTGAGCCGGGTATGGTGCACCATGATCTGAAAGCGGCAATGGATGTGTTTTCGCCTTATACAGACGAGACCGGCCGCGTGATCCATTATCATCACCATGACACGTGGCATGACGACAACGGCTCGTCGCACATCAAGGCGGCGCTGCTCAGCCCGTTCATCGTCATCCCGTTTGTCGAAGGGGAGATCACCATCGGCCCGTGGCAGAACTTGACGCTTGTGGAGTGCGACACCCGCGACCGCACGCGTGACATTGTTTTTCAGGTGATGGGTGAATAACAGGGCAATGCAAAAACCGGCAGCATTTTGCTGCCGGTTTTTTGTTTCCGAATAAATAGGGAAAAGCCGCAGGGATGCAGAACCCTGCGGCTTTTTATGGGAAACTCCACACTGAAACGGGAAGGAGAACAGCGCCGGATATGCTGTGGCTTAACAGCGGATCATAACACCGCGGGATGCTCCGGCCCGTGGCGGGGAAATAAGTAGGAGAATAGGAGGTACAACAAGCGCTGCCCGAGGGATCAGTGAGGAAAGAGAGGGCTTTACTTGGAAGCCTGTGCAGCCTTGATAGCGTCGATCATCATCGGAACAACCTTGAACAGGTCGCCGCAGATGCCGTAGTCTGCTACGTCAAAGATCGGAGCGGAGTCCGCCTTGTTGACTGCGATGATGCACTCGGAATCCTGCATGCCAGCCTTGTGCTGGATCGCACCGGAGATGCCCAGCGCAACATACAGCTTCGGAT
>NZ_CALWJK010000082.1 GCF_944380975.1 uncultured Agathobaculum sp.
GTACCCGGGTTGGGGTCAGCAGAGCACATCTGGAATACGTTGTCCTTGCCCTCGGTGGTCGCCACAGAGGAAGCAGACGGGGTCAGCGCAAAGATACGATCCGCGTTGAGGTCGGTCGAGATCGCCTCGCAGGGCTTGGAGGTAACCGAACCCAGAGACAGCTGCATGCCCCAGTCCTTTAGGGTGTTGTATGCGTTGACAGCCTTCTCGGTGTTGTTCTCGTCGTCCTCGAACTTCAGCTCGATCTGGACGCCGCCCTTAGCGTTGATCTCCTCCGCTGCGATCTCCGCACCGCGCTTTACCGCGTTGCCGTAAATCGCTGCGTCACCGGTCAGCGGAGAGGTGCCGCCGATCTTAAATGCATTAGCATCGCTCTGTTCGCCGCTGTCGCTGCCGCCGCCGCAGCCAGCCAGCGTACCAACCAGCATCAAGCCGGCCAGCATCATGCTGAGACTTTTCTTCATGGTAATCTTCTCCTTTACGATATAATCTCCCCCGCCCCGCAGAATTTATTTCTGTAAAGCGTTCAGATTATTTTTTATTATACTACGGTTTCACGAAATCGGCATTGTTTTTTTCCATTTCCGTGCAATTTCAGGAATACTACCGATTATTATTTGAACAAAAATGCAAAATTTGTGCTTTCTTCCGAAAAACATTTGTCCGTCGTGCAAGGAATCATGCAACCGGTTTCAGTGCTGCGCAGGTTTTTATGCATCCGTTATCTACACCGGCACGCTCCCGCCGTACCGCGTGTAAAAAAACAGACCCGGACTGTTCCGGGTCTGCCGATAGCTGCCGTCCGGCAGCGTCTTATTCCGCCCGCTCGAGCAGGCAAACGCAATGCGCCGCAATGCCCTGCTTTGCCCCCGTGAAGCCGAGCTTTTCCTCGGTCGTCGCCTTGACCGACACGCGCGACACCTCGCAGCCAAGCGCCCCGGCAATGTTCTCACGCATCTGCATGATGTGCGGCGCGAGCTTAGGCGCCTGCGCGAGCACGGTCGCATCCAAATTGCCCAACCGATACCCCTCTTTTGCAATCAGGTCAGCGACATGCCGCAGCAGCGCCATGCTGCCCGCGCCCTTATAGCGCGGGTCGGTATCCGGAAAATGCTTGCCGATATCCCCCAGCGCCAGTGCACCGAGCAGTGCATCCATCACCGCATGCACCAGCACGTCCGCATCCGAGTGCCCGTCCAGCCCAGTTTCGTGCGGAATATCCACCCCGCCGATGATACATTTACGGCCTTCTACCAACCGGTGTACGTCATATCCATGTCCGATGCGCATAGTCAGTCGTCCTCCCTGTTCAAAAACGCCTCAGCAGCCGGAATGTCCTCCGGCGTAGTGATCTTGATATTTTCGTAGCTGCCATGCGTGGCGCGCACGGTCTGTCCCAGCGCTTCGACCGCCGCACAGTCATCGGTAAACGACTGGTTGTGACGCTGTGCATCGGTCAGTGCGCGCAGCAATACTTCCCGCCGGAACACCTGCGGCGTTTGTACTGCCGACAGCGTGTCGCGCGGCACATCCGCCACGATGCAGCCGTTTTCAATGCGCTTGATGCTGTCCTTAACCGGCACGACCGGTGCCGCCGCGCCGCATTCTGCCGCCGCGTGCACCGCCTCTGTGATAACCGCCTCGCTTACCAGCGGCCGTGCGCCGTCATGCACGGCAACCAGCACAGTATCCTCATGCGCAGCCGTGATGCCAGCCAGCACGGATGCCGTGCGGCTGTCCCCGCCGCGCGTGACCGTGCGCAGCTTCGTGATGCCGAACGAACGCGCCAAATCGGTATAGGGCATGATATCCTGTTCGCGGCAGACCAGCACAATGTCACGCACGACCGCGCATTTTTCAAACGCATTCAGCGTATGCGCCAGCACGGGCGCACCAGCAAGCGGCAGCAGCAGCTTGTTCTCTCCCCCCATGCGGCGCGACGAACCCGCTGCTACAATCACCGCGCACACCGCCGCGGGTGCGGATTTTTTCTTTCTTCTTTCCTGCATATGCATACTCCTTCGAAAAAAGGCTTTGCTCTGTCGCAAAGCCTTGTAAATTATGTTCCCAAATGCTGATCGATCACCTGTGCAATCTCCTGCGGGCTGCAATCCAACGCAAAGCACAGTTCGGACTCCAGAATCTGCCGCGCCGAAAGCAGCATTTTCTTCTCCCCCGTGGATAAGCCGCGTTCCCTGTCGCGTGCAGCAAGGCTCTTGACCACCTGCGCCACCTCGTCCAGATCCCCCGAACGGATGTGCAGCATATTCTCCCGGTACCGCTGGTTCCAGCCCTTGTTCTCGCTGCCGGCGATATCGTCCAGCCGCTGCAAAAACGCCTGCGCCTGCGCACGGGAGCAGACCGGACGGACTCCCAGCTTTTCGCACGCATCAATCGGGATGAACAACTGTGTATCGTCCAGCGCAAGCCTAAGGGCATAATACGCCGCGGGCGCACCGTCGATCGTGCGCTCGACAATGTCCGCAATCACACCTGCGCCGTGCAATGGATGAACGACCTGATCGCCGATTTGATACATAATGCCTCCGTTCCAGCAAGCCTCTGTGATCTCCTTTATCTTACATCATATTGACGCTATTGGCAAGGTTTTTCGCGCTTTTCGCCCCGATCAGCGTACCGATCAGCAGCAGCCAGCAGCCGCCGCCCACGCGCAGCAGCCAAAGCCCGCAAAACAGCAGACCCGCAGCGCTCAGCGCAGCAAACGTCATCCTTACGGTTTCCGCACCGCCCGCGCACAAATGCTCCAGCGCCATCCCGCCGTCGAGCGGCGGCATAGGCAGCAGATTAAAAGCACCCAGCAGCACACTCGCGCCCGCGAGCCGGTACCAGCCGCATGCCTGTGCCAGCGCAGTCAGGGCAAAGCTTGCCGCCGGCCCCGCCAGACACACCGCCGCTCGTGCAAAACGCCCTTCCGGCAGCGTGCAGTGCAGCACCGCGCCGCAGCAGGTCAGTGTCAGGCGGTGCAGCCGTCCTCCGGACAGGCACAGCACCAGCAGATGCCCTCCCTCGTGCACGGCAGCCGCCAGCAGTACCAGCGGAAGCACGTTTGTCCGGTCTGCGCACCATAGCGCGGCTAGCAGCACAACAAACCCATCCCGTATCTCGATCCTGCCGTGCGTCACGCCAGCTCCAGATAATCCGATGGGTCGAGCGCCATACCATCCTTCCACAGCTCCAAATGCAGGTGCGGGCCGGTCGTGTTGCCCGTCTGCCCGACAAGCGCGATCTCACCGCCGCACTGCACCTGATCACCCACACCTGCCAGAATGCTGCTGCAATGCGCATATAACGTGGAAAAACCATCCGCATGATCGACGATCAGATACTTTCCATAGTCGGATTCTCCTACCTCACGCACCGTGCCGTCGGCAAACGCTGTGATCGGCGTCCCCTCATCGGCGGCAATATCCAAGCCGTAATGGAAAGCAGGCTCGCCCGTGGTCGGGCTTAGCCGACTGCCAAACCCGGAGGTCAGCGTGCCCTCTGTGGGCAGGACATGCGCAAACGACATGGCATGCACGGTCTCATCCACGGTATCCGGAAACAGGCTCAGTTCGCGGCCGAGTACATCCTCCGCGCCGCCGGACGAAGCCGCATAGCCCCCTTCCTCTCCAGACTGTTCTCCAAACACTGCATCCGCGTCCTCCCCGCCGAATACCGCGAGCATCTGATCCACGCCGGGCGCGCCCGCGAGCACCTGCGCCGCTTTTTCCCGCGCGGCGACTGCAAAAGGCGTGTCTGAGTATTTGACAATCCCCGCGGCAAGCACCAGCGCCACCACCAGCAGCAAGCCCTTGCCGCTGCCAGCGCGCTTGCGCACCGGACGTTTTCCTGTCATTCCGCCGCCTCCTTTCACTTGGTATAGCGTATGCAGGAACAGGACAGGAATATGCCGCCGCGCTTTGCGCACATGTTATCAGCCGCTCTGTGAGCGGCATCGAAAAGTCGAGCTTTGCCCGACTTTTCGATACAAACAAAAAAGAGCTTCGGAAAATCCGAAGCTCTTTGTTCTGCAATAGGCATTCCCAGCCATCGGCTGGCGATGCCGTTTCTCATTTGCGGCTGTACGCCGCAAATGAAGTTTTTAGCAAACGCCCTGTGCCAGCATTGCGTCGGCAATCTTCTCGAAGCCGCCGATGTTCGCGCCCATAACCAGATTGTCCTTGTGGCCGTACTTCTCAGCCGCAGTGATGCAGGTCTTGAAGATGTTGACCATGATGTCGTGCAGACGCTGGTCGACCTCCTCAAAGGTCCAGGACAGACGCAGCGAGTTCTGGCTCATCTCGAGGCCGGAGGTAGCAACGCCGCCTGCGTTAGCAGCCTTAGCGGGGCCGAAGAATACGTCGTTTGCCTGGAACGCAGCAACTGCCTCCGGGGTGGACGGCATGTTTGCACCCTCAGCCACGAACTTGCAGCCGTTTGCAATCAGTGCCTTTGCGTCGTTCTCATCCAGCTCGTTCTGGGTTGCGCAGGGCAGCGCGATATCGCACTTGACGCTCCACGGACGCTGACCCTCGGTGTAGGTGCTGCCCGCAACGCGCTCTGCATACTCCTTGATGCGGCCGCGCTTGACTTCCTTGATGTCCTT
>NZ_CALWJK010000083.1 GCF_944380975.1 uncultured Agathobaculum sp.
CGGCAGGCGGGAAGGGGAGACAGGCGGACGGCAGCAGCGTCTCGCTGCGGCGGCGCGAAATGCGGCGCAGACCGCGCCGCAGACGGTACACCGATGTACCGGAATCCGCACAGGTCAGGATGAATACCACATTGCGGTCGTCCGCCATCTCGCAGGCGACCCCGCATTCGCTCCACAGCATATCGGCCAGCCGATGGCCGGTCACATCCGTGCCCGCAGTGCACACGGTCAGGCGGCAAGGGTCGAGCGCAGGGTAGTCGTCCATCGTCAGCGCGGTGAAGCCTGTGCGGCGCAGCACATATTCCCGCAATTCTCCACAGGTTTCGGCAGCGCGACGATAGGCCGCGCGGCCCGGTCCCTCGGTGTAGGCGCGGGCAAGGTCGATGGACGCCATAATGGGGTAGGAGGGGCTGGACGTACCAAACAAAGCGGTATTTTCACGCAGCGCGCGCTTGTCCACACCCGAACTGCTCAAAACCACCGCGCCCTGTCCCAGACAGGGGAGCGTTTTATGGATAGAAAGCACCGCCAGATCCGCGCCCTCAGCAACTGGGGTCGGCAGGCCGACGGCAGGGAAGTGCGCGCCATGCGCCGCATCCACCAGCAGCAGTTTACCATAGGCGCGGCACAGGTCGGCAAAGGCCGGAATGGCGCGGCGCACGCCATAATAAGTGGGGGAGGTGAGCAGCACCGCGCGGATCTCAGGGTGGTCGATCAGCTGCTGCTCCGCATCCCCGGGCACAAGCGCGCCCGAGATGCCGAACGGCTCCAGCACCGGCGCGGAAATAAAATAGGGCGTGATATCGAGCAGCGCGCAGGCATGGCACACCGATTTGTGGCATTCGCGATCGAGCAGCACCGCACCGCCGCGTCCGACCGCGGTGGCCAGCATGGACAGAATGCCCTGCGTCGATCCGCCGGTCAGGAAAAAGCAGTCGGACGCGCCAAAATACCGCGCCGCGGCAACCTCCGCATCTCGGATCGGGCCGTCACCCACATACAGATTGCCCGTACCGTAGGTTTCGGTAAAGTCGATCGAAAAAACCTCGGAAAAACTGTTGAACAGCGGCTCGCCCTTGTGCCCGGGCATATGGAAGCGCGCAGAATCGCCGGTCGCAAGCAATTGCAGCGCGTGAAACAGTGGCGCATTGGTGAACGGCAGCAGACGGTTGATCTGCCGGTGGCTGAGCTGGGTGCGCTGATTTGGCTGTCGGCGCCGGAACATGGCCGTCCTCTCCTTTCGTATCGCCTGTTTTTTCCACAATCCTGTGCAAAAACAGGCGGCATTCTTTTCTCATTTCTGCCTTAGTATACCATATCTGTCCAAACGCTTGCAATCGGATGCGCTTTCGGCAATGCTGCAATATCTGTCCATAATGTGCAGACATTCGTCTTTTTGCGGCGGAATTTTGGTTTAATTTCCCGTAGTAAAAGCCTACTGCTTATATTATAATGAATATTGCATTCCTATACGGAATAGCACGCTGATTTATTGAAAGGCAGGTTACTATCACTATGGCTGACAATCGTATCTACAACTTTTCCGCAGGCCCCTCTATGCTTCCGGTTCCTGTGCTCGAGCGCTGTGCATCCGAAATGCTGAATTACAAGGGCTCAGGCATGTCTGTCATGGAGATGAGTCACCGATCTAAGGTATATGACGGCATCATCAAGGAGACCGAGGCTGCGCTGCGCCGTGTACTTTCCATTCCGGAAAATTACAAAGTCCTGTTCCTGCAGGGCGGCGCGACGACTCAGTTCGCGGCGATCCCGATGAACCTGATGAAGACCGGCAAGGCGGATTACGCTATCACCGGCAACTTTGCAAACAATGCATATAAGGAAGCCGTGAAGTTCGGCGACATTCACGTTGCGTTCTCCTCCAAGGAGGGCGGCTTTGACCGCGTGCCGACGCAGGCCGAGCTGGACATCCGTCCGGACGCGGACTACTTCTACATCTGCGCGAACAACACCATCTACGGCACCGAGTACCAGTACGACCCCGAAACCCCGGCTGGCGTTCCGCTGGTAGCTGACATGTCCTCGAACATCCTCTCCAAGCCGGTCGACGTTTCCAAGTACGGCGTGATCTACGCGGGCGCACAGAAGAACATGGGCCCTGCGGGCGTTACGGTCGTGATCGTGCGCGAGGATCTGCTGGGGAACTATCCGCTCGACAAGTACCCGGTCATGCTCGACTGGAAGACCATGGCCGACAAGGAATCCATGTACAACACGCCCCCCACGTACGGCATCTATGTGCTGGGCCTTGTGCTCGAGTGGGTCGAGCAGATGGGCGGCGTGAAGGCCATGCAGGAGCGCGCTGCAAAGCGTTCCGGCCTGCTGTATGACTACCTCGACAGCCAGGACTTCTACAAGTCGGTTGCCGAAAAGGCGTCCCGCAGCCACATGAACGTCACCTTCCGCACCGGCAACGACGAGCTGGACGCGAAGTTTGCCAAGGAGTCCGCAGCGGCGGGCATGTCCAACCTCAAGGGCCACCGTTCGGTCGGCGGCATGCGCGCATCCATCTACAACGCGATGCCGATCGAGGGCGTAGAGTATCTGATCGACTTCATGAAGAAGTTCGCTGCTGAAAACGCGTAAAATACTTATAGGGGATATCCAATACCCCCTATATACAAAAATCAGTTCCAAAGAAACGGATTTTTGATACCCCCGGACGCGGCCCAAGGCCGCTGAGTCGAGGGCAAATTTCCAAGGCACCTGTCCTTGGAAATTTGTTATTTTATGTCGCTGCGCTCCCCATGAGCGCAAGTACAGATAAAAGAGGAGTGCTTCCCATGTATAATGTAAAGCTTTACAATAAAATTTCCAAGGTTGGTCTGGAAAAGCTGGACCCCGCCAAATACACCTGCTCGGAAGATTTTACCGACTATGACGCTGTCCTTGTCCGTTCGGCCAAGCTGCACGACGTCGAATTCCCCAAGAACCTCAAGTGCATCGCACGTGCAGGCGCGGGCGTAAACAACATCCCGCTCGACCGCTGCGCACAGGAAGGCATCGTTGTATTCAACACGCCGGGCGCAAACGCCAACGCCGTCAAGGAACTGGTTGTCTGCGCACTGATGCTGGCTTCCCGCAAGATCGTGCAGGGCGCAAACTGGGTGCAGTCGCTCGCCGGCACGCCGGACATCGGCCCGGCCGCCGAAAAGGGCAAGGCGACCTATGCTGGCCCGGAAATTGCGGGCAAGAAGCTGGGTGTCATCGGTCTGGGCGCGATCGGCGTCAAGGTGGCAAACGCTGCGGTCGGTCTGGATATGGAGGTCTGGGGCTATGACCCGTACCTGTCGGTTGACGGCGCGCTGGCACTGTCCCGTTCGGTCAAGCATGTCACGGAGCTTGACCAGATTTTCGCAAACTGCGACTATATCACCATCCACGTCCCGCTGACCCCGGACACCAAGAACACCATCTGCGAGGAAACCATCGCCAAAATGAAAGACGGCGTGCGCGTGATCAACCTTGCCCGCGGCGAACTGGTCGATACCAAGGCCATGGCTGCGGCGCTCGAGAGCGGCAAGGTTGCAGCGTATGTGTCCGACTTTGCATCCGACGAAATCCTTGCACAGCCCAATGCGATCACCCTGCCGCACCTCGGCGCATCCACGCCGGAGAGCGAGGACAACTGCGCACAGATGGCAGTCAAGGAGATTTCGGATTACCTCGAAACCGGCACCATCCGCAACTCGGTCAACTTCCCGAACCTCAAGGTTCCCTATGAAGGCGGTTACCGCGTCTGCATGATCCACAAGAACATCCCGAACATGATCGCATCCATCACCGCTGCGGTCAAGTGCAACATCGAAAACATGGGCAACCGCTCCAAGGGTGACTATGCATACACCATCGTAGACCTTGCTGAGCAGCCCACCGAAGCCAACCTCGACGCACTGCGTGCGATCGACGGCATGATTTCTGTCCGCGCTATCTAACACTGTATATGAAAAAAGCCTTCCGCATAAAAGAGCGTTGCCATAAGAAAACATGAAAAAAACCAGTAAAATCAATGTTTTTTAGGGCAGCGGAAAACGGGGCAGGTCAAAACAACTGAATAATCAGGCAGAAACAGGGTGTTGTCAAGCATGACAGCGCCCTTTTCTGTTTCCCCGGCCAAGCCGCAGATTTTGAAAAAAGTCTGCGGCTTTTCTTTTTGCCCAAAAGCCGAAAGGAGGCGACAGCTTATGTACTTCACTTCCGGCAGCGACCGGGCGTTTGAACAGCTCATGCAGCAGAGGCCGGGAGCAGATCACTTTGACAGCGGCGACGCCGGAGCGCCGGAGGATTGCGG
>NZ_CALWJK010000084.1 GCF_944380975.1 uncultured Agathobaculum sp.
CTGGGCGACCCGTGGATTTTTGAGCGGGCGAACGCGCTGCTGGAAACCGGCGTATGCCCGCCGTTGCCGCCGTTTGCTGAACGCATCGATACGGCGGTGCGCCAGATCGAGCTGGCGGCGGAGCAAAAAGGCGAGCGCGTGGCGATGCTGGAAGCGCGCCGTCATGTCAATTGGTATCTCAAGGGCCAGAGCGGCCTGAAAGCATTCAAAATGCGCATCTGTGCGCTCGAGCGGCTGGAGCAGCTTTATCCGTTGGCGGAGGAGATCAAGCGCGCAGCCGGTTGCTAAGCAATACTGGACATCATAAGGGGGGGCGGAAGCTGTGGATGAAAAGCATATTCTGGCGCGGGCAAAGCGCGGCGAGCTGGATGCTTTTGAAGAGCTTGTGCGCCGGTATGAGAAGCGCGTGTATGCAGTCGCGCTGCGCTCGTCCGGCAGCCCGGAGGATGCCGCCGACATTGTGCAGGAGGTCTTTCTGCGCGCCTGGCGGTCGATCGAGTCCTTCCGCGGAGACAGCGGCTTTTCCACCTGGCTGTTCCGCATCACGATGAATTTGTGTGTGGATTTTGCCCGTCACAAGCAGGCACAGCCGCAAACACAATCCATTGTGGACGAGGAGGAGAACGAGCGGCAGGTGCCGGACACGGCGCCGACACCCGAAGAACATCTGGAAAACCGCGAGCTGGGGCGGGAACTGGCGGCAGCGCTCGAAGAGATCAGCGAGGAACATCGCCGGATCGTGCTGCTGCGCGATGTTTCCGGCATGAGCTATACCGAGATCGCGGACGTGCTGGAGATCAGCGAGGGCACGGTAAAATCCAGGCTGTCGCGTGCACGCATTGCGCTGCGCAAGGTTTTGCTGCGCAGAGGGAACCTTTTTCAGTCTGCCGCGTCTAATCCATCGAAAGGAGGCGGGGACGCATGAGTGATGAAGAATATTTTGAGCAGCTGGTATCCAACAGTCTGGACGGCACCTTGACCGATTCCGAACGGGAAAAGCTTGAAGAGCATCTGGCGGAGTGCCCCTCGTGCGCCGCGCTGAAACAGGATCTGGAGCAGATGCGGGCATGGTTTTCCGAAGAGGGGGAGACGCCCGCGGGACTGCACGAAGGCATTATGCAGAAGCTGGAGCAGGAAACCAAGCTGCGCGTGGTTCAGCCGGAAAAACCGGTGCGCCGAATGCCGGTGTTCACGATGGTGGCAGCGGCTGCCGTTGTGGTGCTGGTGGTGCTCGGCGGTGGGCTGATGCCCGCGTTCAGCACGGTGGACAGCGCTGGCAGCGCGAATACGACTGCCGCGTCGGACGGAGCAGCCGCCGCTGCGGATACCGCAGGGCAGGCGGTGGCGGACGCGGCTGAGGATGCAGGGCTGACGGCGGGCAGTGAGGAAAACGCCGGTGCAGCGGTGGTGCCCTCGGAGGGCGGGCAGGCCGTGCAGTCGCGCAACAGCGTACCGGAAAGCGATACTGTTACGCCGCAGGACAGCACGGAAAGTACGTCCGAACAGTCGACAGGCGGCAGCAGCACAGCGGCAACTGAGGACGAGGTTTGGGCTGAATTGCAGCCAAATACAAAGGATGCGGCGGGCGGCAGCGCCGAGCAGGCCGAGGCGAAGGTGAATATCGCATTGGCGCAAGCACAGCCATCGCTGACGCTGCCGGATTCCCTGCGCGGTGTGAGTGTGGCGCATTGTTATTTTGCCGCGGGCGGTGCAGAACTGCCGGATCTTGACGGTCAGCTGATCAGCACGGCGGACGGGATTTCCTGGTTCCTGCTGCAAAACAACATGTCCAATTTGCAGGATACGCTGGGACGGCTCGAGGATGCGGGATTTACCGTGTCTGCCTACGAGGATGTGGGCCTGACCATCGACAGCAAGGCGGCTTCGTGGCTTCTGATCGTGCAAACGGCGTCTTAAAAATGGGGCAAAGAGCGGTTTGGAAAGCATGCTTTCCGAACCGCTTTTCTGCGATTTAGAAATTTCGGAGGGTTTCACAAAAATTTTGCAAAAAATTTGTGTAAACACTTGACTTTGGGAAATGCTTGTAGTAATCTATAGAAGCACCTGCGAAAGCGGGGAAAACGCGATGATGCCGGAGATTGCTGCCATGCGCAGGTAACTTCGGCGGAGTAGGTCCGACAATCGGGCGGTTGAGATAACTGCTATCAGCCAAAGGTATTCTGCCTTTCGGCAAAAATGCAATGTTCGTGCGTAAATTCGGGACTCGCGGCGCGTGCGCCGTCAAGCCGATAGCCCGAACCACTTGTGTTTCTTATTGTGACCGGATCGTTACACTATCAGTGTGCCCGGTTATTTTCATGCCCGCATTTGATACACACGGCGGGGTTGCAGTTTCTCTCCGTAGCGAGTCAAAACATTATTTAATGTATGGCACACATACGAGGAGGAAAAACCACCATGGCAAACGCACAGAAGATTCGCATTCGCCTCAAGGCGTACGACCACGAGCTGATCGATCAGAGCGCTGAGAAGATCATCGAGACCGCTAAGCGCAACGGCGCAAAGGTTTCCGGCCCGATCCCGCTGCCGACCGAGAAGCAGATCGTCACCATCCTGCGCGCGGTACACAAGTACAAGGATTCCCGTGAGCAGTTCGAGCGCCGCACCCACAAGCGCCTGATCGACATCATCAACCCGAATCAGGCTACCATCGAGGCGCTGACCACCCTCGACCTGCCGGCTGGCGTCGAGTTCGAGGTTAAGCTTTAATTTCTGTCAACAGGCAGACGGACTAACCCAACCGCCTGCTTGAAGCCCTGCCGCGACACGCGCGGCGAGGTCATGTTGGCGGCCAAATGCCGTCAACCAATAACCTTTAAGG
>NZ_CALWJK010000085.1 GCF_944380975.1 uncultured Agathobaculum sp.
AATTCATAGCGTCTCATACCTTTAGTTTCGCATATCCGCTTCTTTTGTGCAACTTTTATTTTTCAAACAAGGCCTAAGCAAAATATGCGGGTGTTTAGCTGCAGTGGCCGCACAGCTCGCAGGCGGAGGGGGTGACGGCGCAGCCTCCCAACGCGGTTTCACGCAACTCGATAGGAATACGCCGTCCAACCGCGTACATGGTTGCCAGCATCTCATCAAACGGAATAAGCTGTCGCACACCACTGAGGGAAAGATCAGCCGCGATCAATGCATTGGCAACACCGGCAGCGTTTCTATTTTGGCAGGGGTATTCCACCAGACCGCCCACGGGATCGCATACCAGCCCCAGCATGTTCATCAATACGGTAGAGGCTGCGTCCAGACATTGTTCGGGCGTGCCGCCCATGAGTTCCACGGTTGCAGATGCCGCCATAGCGGCAGCTACGCCGATCTCTGCCTGACAGCCGCCGACTGCACCGGCAACAGTCGCGTTGCGCATGGCCAAATAGCCGATGGCACCCGCATTAAAGAGCGCATCGATCAGACGGCTGTCGGAGATTTTGTAGCAGTCTTGCAGCGCCAGCAATAACCCCGGTACCACACCAGCCGATCCAGCGGTGGGTGCAGCAACGATGAGGCCCATGGAAGCATTGACCTCCAGCACTGCTACGGCGTATGTCATCGCTTTGGTCAAAACGTCTCCACAGATCGCTTTGCCTTTAGCTGCATGGCTGGATAGCTTTTTGGCTTCTCCACCAATCAGGCCACCCATGGATTTGATCGGGTTCTTGAGCGGCTGCGTTGCAGAACTGCGCATGATCTCCAAAGCGCGCGCCATTCTGTGATCCACCATATCACGGGTTGTTTCACCTAAAATGCATTCCCGGCGGCGCATGATCTCCGAGATCGCACATTGCTCCTGCTGGCATAGACGCAGCAGATCTTTGGCAGATTTGAAATCCATATCATCTCTCCTACGGTTCTATAATCATAACATCGTGCACATGAGGGTTGTTGCGCAGCGGTTCGGCAATGCCTTCCGGAAAGCGGCCGTCGGATTCCACAATGGTATAGGCTGTGTTGCCTTTGGACTCACGAAACAGGCGCATGAAAGCAATGTTGACATTGCTGTCGCTGAGCACCTTTGTGATATGCGCCACAACGCCGGGCTTGTCCTGCTGGACGACGATCACGGTACTGTAATCGCCGGTAAAATCCACAGAAACCCCATTGATGCGGGAAATGCGAACCTTGCCGCCGCCAAGTGATTCTCCGCGCACGGTCATCACCTGCCCGCGGGCGTTTTCCATGCGGATGTCCACGGTATTAGGGTGAATATCTGTTTCGGATTCGCATGGCGTGAAGCTGTAAGCAAGGCCGCGCTCTGCGGCAATCTGGAACGAATTGCGGATGCGGATATCATCTGTGTTGAAGCCCATCATACCGCCCAGCAGTGCACGGTCGGTGCCATGGCCGTGATAGGTTTTGGCAAAAGAACCATAAAGGGTAAAGTCCGCTTTTTTCAGCGGGGGAGTGATCATTTTGTGTGCCAAAAAGGCGATAACAGCAGCACCCGCAGTATGGGAGCTGGAGGGGCCGATCATATTCGGCCCCAAAACATCGAAAACACTGACATAAGACATGAATGTTCTCCTTATCTGATTGCAGAATAATCAGGATTGAGCGGGATTTTTGTTAATGAATTTCTGGTAAATGGTGTCCACAAGCACGCCGATTGCGTTGTCGCCGGATACGTTGCAGGCAGTGCCGAAGGAATCCTGCGTGATATACAGCGCAACCATGATCGCGCAGATCGGGCCGCTGGGATCGCCTGCTTCCGCGCCGAAGATCATGTACAGGAAAGGGAGCGCGGTCATGATGGAGCCGCCGGGTGCACCGGGGGAGGCAATCATGGCAATGCCGAGCGTCATGACGAAGGGAACGACCGTTGCAAGGCTGATCGGGATCTGGTTCATCAGGCATACGGCAGTTGCGCAGGCGGTGATGGTGATCATCGAGCCGGCCATATGAATATTGGCACAAAGCGGGACGACAAAGTTGCGGATTTCGGAGGAAACACCGTCCGCTTCTGCGCATTGCAGATTGACCGGGATGGTCGCGGCAGAGGACTGTGTACCCAGTGCAGTAGCATAACCGGGGATCTGATTTTTGATGAGTGTAAGAGGATTTTTGTGGCTGACAACACCTGCGATGGTAAACTGTATCACAATGCAGATCAGGTGCATGAGGATGACGACAAGGAACACCTTCCATAGGATGCCCAGAATGGCAAAGGTTTTACCGGACTTGGTCATATCCGTGAATGTACCGCAGATGACTGATGAAACGCCAAGTGATTTTGTGTCTGGCGGGGTTTTTGCTTCTGGCCTGCTTTGCATGCAGTAAAGATGGCGGCTCTGTGCAAGCAGAAAGCCTGACACCGCCCGCTGTTTCTCAGCCAACGGAACGGTTTTTTTATATACCGTCTCGTTGGCAGCTTGGCACTCTCTATGCATAGACATCTATGTATTTTCCGGCATCTATTGCC
>NZ_CALWJK010000086.1 GCF_944380975.1 uncultured Agathobaculum sp.
CAGCTCGTCGCGGTCGATCTTGCAGATCAGGCTGCGTGCGTTGTTGTGGTTGGTGATGTACGTCGGGTCCTCAGAGAGGAGATAGCCCACGATCTGGTTGATCGGGTTATACCCTTTCTCCTTTAGCGCGTCATAAACCGCAGTCAGCGTGCGCTTCATCTCCTTGTTGGACTCATCTACAAGGCTGAATTTTCTCGTGCCGTCAAGCATGTCTGTCTCCTTTCCGATCCTACCGGTGGTTTTTTGCTATAAACAGCATAATACAAAACGGCCGAAAAGTAAAGCCTTATCCGCGCAAAACCGCGCCGAAATCTTTTTCCAACGCTGCCAGCGCCTGCTTCATGGCCTTGTCGCATTCCTCGTCGGTCAGCGTGCGGTCGGGCGCCCGCATGCTCAGCGAGTAGGCCACCGACTTCTTGCCCTCCGGGATGCCCTTGCCCTTGTATACGTCGAACAGCTTAACGTTTTCCAGAATGTGGCCTGCCGCCTTTTCGATCGCGGCCTGCATGGAAGCAGCTGGTACCTCGTCATCGACCAGAACGGCGATATCGCGGGTTGAGGCCGGGAATTTGGGCAGCGGGTGATAGAGCTTGACCGGGTCGATCGCTTCGAACAGAGCGTCCAGCGGCAGCTCGGCGGCAAGTACCTCGCCGGACAGACCGTAGCGCGCGGCGACCGTCGGATGCACCGTGCCGAACACGCCGACCGGCTGGCCGTCGATCAGGACATTTGCGCAGCGGCCCGGATGATAGGACGGATTGCTCTTTTCCGGCATGAACTGCACGTTCTTGACGTTCAGCTCGCGGCAGATCGCTTCGATCACGCCCTTGAACTGGAAGAAGGACAGGCGGCCGTAAGTGCCGAGGGTGAGTACCTTCTCTTCGTGCGGCAGCACATCCGGATCGGCCTTGCCGTCCTTGACGGTCGGGGTGTAGATCGTGCCCAGCTCGAACAGCGACGCGGTCGGGTTACGGTGTGCGTGGTTGTGTGCGAGCGATTGCAGCATGGAGGGCAGCACGGTCGTGCGCATGATGCTGAAGTCCTCGCCCAGCGGGTTCAAAATGGTCGTGGAGATACGGCGCGGGTCGTCCTGCGCCCAGCCGATCATGTCATAGAACTTCGGGGAGATGAACGAGTGGCTCATCGCCTCGTCAAAACCGGCCTCACGGCAGGTCAGGGAGACATTCTGCTCCGCCATCTGCTTGGGCGTGTATTCACCCTGCACCATTTCACCGGCGTACAGTGTGGTCGGGATCTTATCATAGCCATACATGCGCGCGACTTCCTCCGCCAGATCGCACATGCGTGTGATGTCCACGCGGAAAGACGGGATGATCACCTTGCCGTCCTCGACGCGGAACTCAAGACGCTCGAGGTACGCCTTCTGCTCGTCGGCAGACAGGTCAAGGCCGAGCAGCGCATTCATCTTGTCCGGCTCGAAAGGCAGCGTCTTGGGGGTCAGGTCGGCGGCGCATGCGTCAATGATGCCGTCTACGACCTCGCCCGCGCCGAGCATTTCGACCAGCTCGCATGCGCGTTGCACGGCGGGCATGGTCAGCGAGGGATCAAGTCCCTTTTCAAAGCGGCCGGATGCTTCGGTGCGCATGCCGAGCGCCTTGGCTGTCACGCGTACGGTCGCGCCGTGGAAGCAGGCGGACTCGAACACGACCGTCTTGGTGTCGTCCTCAATTTCGGAGTTCGCACCGCCCATGACACCCGCGACCGCGACCGGCTTGTCGTTGTCGCAGATGGCGAGCATCTTGTCGGTCAGGTCGTGATCCTGTCCGTCGAGGGTCTGGATGGACTCGCCGTTGCGTGCGCGACGCACGACGATCTTGCCATCGGACAGGCAGGAATAGTCAAACGCATGCATCGGCTGGCCGTACTCGAGCATGACATAGTTGGTGATGTCAACGATGTTGTTGATCGGGCGCACACCGCAGGCGTGCAGACGCTCGCGCATCCACGCAGGGGACGGCTCGATCTTGATGTTTTTCACCAGACGCGCGGTGTAACGCGGGCACAGGTCGGTGTCGACCACTTCGACCGACATATACTTGTTAATGTCATCGCCGGAGCCCTTGACAACCGGCTCCTTGACCGAAAACGGACGGTCGAAGGTCGCGGCGGTCTCGCGGGCAAGGCCGATCACGCTGAAGCAGTCGGCGCGGTTGGAGGTGATTTCAAAATCTGCAACATAGTCGTCCAGACCAAGGATTTTTTTGATATCCTCGCCCACGGGCGTGCCTTCGGGCAGGAACAGGATACCATTCTCGCAGGCGTAGGGCACGCAGCCGTGCGTCAGCCCCAGCTCCTGGAACGAGCACATCATGCCGTTGGAGACTTCGCCGCGCAGCTTGCCCTTGGTGATCTTAACGCCACCGGGCAGCGTGGACTTGTGCAGCGCGACTGGGCAAATCTCACCAACCGAATCCGGGGTCACGTTGGGTGCGCCGGTGACGATCTGGATGGGTTCGTCCTGCCCTACGTCGATCTGGCAGATTTTCAGGTGGTCAGAGTCCGGATGGTCGACAACCGACAGCACTCTGCCGGTCACGACGTTTTCAATCTCCGCGCCGAGGTAGTAGACCTCCTCGACCTTGGAGCCGGACATGGTAAGCCGTGCGTCATACTCCTTGGGCGT
>NZ_CALWJK010000087.1 GCF_944380975.1 uncultured Agathobaculum sp.
CTACAATGAGCAAACTGGAAAAAGGCGAGAATACGACTGTTGAAGTGCTAGAAAAAATATGCCTCAAGCTCGGCTGCAATATCGGTGACATCGTAGAGTTTGTAGATGAAAGCAAGTAAGAGTCCGCTTTATGGGACAGCCAATATGATACAATAACAGCGAGCTTGGAAGACAAGTTCAGATGGAGAAGCGCATGGAAAGATCCTTAATCTATAATGGGACGATCACGGCGGAACAGTTCCTCTTCTATGAAATCCGCATTGCATCGAAATATTACCTCGACGGGACATCTGTGGAGGACGCTATCGAAGAAATCAAAAAGAACAATCTGTTTCAATACCCGACTGAGCGGCTTGTTGCCCGCATGGTGCGAAGCTGCTATAAGCGGCTGGACGCATTAGACGATGAACAACTCCGGCAGGAATTATCCGTTGCTCCGATTGAGATTGCAAAGCAGATCAACCTCTATGCCATGATGCGCTACAACCGCATTGTGTGGGACTTCATGGTCGGCTTGATCGGAGAAAAGTTCCGGAGTCAGGACTTCGAGTTTTCACGCAAAGACCTGAATGTGTTCTTCTCCCGCTTGCAGGAGCAGAACGACGATATTGCCGGATGGAGCGAGTCAACGGTCAATAAGATCAAACAAGTGCTGACAAAAGTTCTGGTCGAGGTTGAGATTCTCGACACTTTCAAATCCACGCGGCTCAATCCGCTGTTCCTCTGCGAAGAACTGGAAGAAGGCATCCGTAGAAATAACGATCTCGAAGCACTCGCAGCTTTTAATTGCTTTAGATAGGAGGCTCTGGCATGAGTGACATCAAGCAAGAGTTAGATAAAATCAGAGGACGCATTTCCGAACCAAGTTTTCTGAAAAACGAAGGCTTGAGCAACGAGGTTGGCATTCATGTGTTCTGCTATGATCCGCCAGACGAATTGATCGTCAGAGACTTCGTTTCCCGGCTGAAAGCGGAGAGCGGAACGCCGTACCACATTAAGGAATGTGACCTCTACGAGATTTTTCTGAGACTTTTGGAGGACAAGCGTGTTCTGAGATCCGTGGACGGGCTGGAAGAAAAGCGCGGAAAGGAATACCTTCTCAAGCAGCTTCAAAAGATCGCAACGCCGGAGGCACTTCTGGAATACATGAAGTATGAGCCGCATGAGTACGGTGATGTTCTCTTCCTGACCGGCGTGGGAAAAATCTTCCCGTTTATGCGCTCTCATAAAATGCTGGACAGTATGCAGCATCTCTTTGAGGACATCCCTATTGTGATGTTTTATCCGGGATCGTTCAACGGGCAAGACCTCGGATTGTTTGGCAAGTTTCTGGACGGACACTACTACCGGGCATTCAACCTTTTGTAATTGGAGGAAAGCGGCATGAAAATACAAAGTATGTTCCAAAAGGACATTGACCGCCCTATCAACGGCGTTGTTAAGGTCATGCAGGATGACCAGCAGAGCTTAAAGGATGAACTGAGTGAATACATCATCACGAAGGAACTGCGGCGTCATTTTGCCACATTCTTTGATAACTACGTCAAGGCGATTGATACCCCGACCGATAAGATCGGCGTCTGGATTTCCGGCTTCTTTGGCAGCGGTAAATCTCACTTTTTGAAAATGCTCTCCTACCTTCTCGCTAACAAAGAGGTGGACGGCAAACACGCCTTTGATTACTTTGCAGACAAGTTTGACGATCCGATGATGTATGCGACGGTGCAGAAATGCGTCCGCATCCCCACGGAGTCCATCCTGTTCAACATCGACATTGAAGGACCGATTAACAAGGACAAGACCGCCGTGCTGCGCGTCTTTGCAAAGGTGTTCTATAACCACTGCGGCTTCTATGGCGAAGACCTCAAGGTGGCGAAGCTGGAACGCTTCATTGATAAGCAGGGCAAGACGGATGCTTTCCGCGCCGCATTCAAGGAAGTCAACGGGGAAGAGTGGGTCAACGCCCGCGATTCCGCTGCCTTCTTCGAGGATGATGTGGTTGAGGTTTTGCAGTCTGTTCTCGGCATGAGCGAGACAGCAGCCCGCAACTGGTTTAACGGCGAAGAGAACGCCGACATGAGCATCAAGCAGCTCGTCTCCGAGATCAAGGAGTATGTGGACAGCAAGGAAGGCAACTTCCGCCTTCTGTTCTGCGTGGATGAAGTCGGTCAGTACATCGGTGACGATGGCGATCTGATGATGAATCTGCAATCACTGGTGGAAGAGATCGGTGACAAATGCCGGGGCAAGGTTTGGGTCATGGTCACAAGTCAGGAAGCGATTGATTCCGTTGCGAAAATCACCGGCAACGACTTCTCCAAGATTCAGGGACGCTTCAACACCCGTCTGAGCCTTTCTTCCTCGTCTGTCGATGAGGTTATCAAAAAGCGTGTTCTGGCGAAGACAGAGGACGCAGATCACCTTCTGCAAATGGAGTATGAGAAAGAGGCTTCCGGCTTAAAGAGCCTGTTTGCCTTTGATAATCCGATCCTCGACATCAAGGGCTTTACCAGCGCAGCGGAGTTCAGCGCGACTTTCCCCTTTGTTCCGTATCAGTTCATCGTCATCCAGAAGGTTCTCGCAGAGATCCGCAAGCACGGAAACTCCGGCAAGCACCTTTCGGGCGGCGAACGCTCCATGCTGTCCGGCTTCCAAGAGGCGGCGCAGAAGATAGAGAACAAGGACGAGAACGCCCTTGTGCCGTTCTATCAGTTCTATGACACGGTACATACCTTCTTGGAGAGCGCTATCCGCCGGGTCATCGACCGCTGCCAGAATGCGGCGGATGCCAACGACGGCTTGGAGCAGCAGGACGTGAACGTCCTCAAGTTGCTCTACCTTGTCCGCTACATTGAAGATGTCAAGGCGAACATTGAGAATATCGCCATCCTGATGATCGACGATATTCACACGGACAAGATTGCCCTCCGCGCATCCATCACGGCTTCTCTGGAACGCCTTCTGTCTCAGAACTACATCTCCCGCAATGGCGATACCTACGCCTTCCTGACAGATGAGGAACAGGATATTGCCATCGACATCAAGAATACGCCGGTTGACAGCGCACAGATCGTCCAGAGCATTTCTCAGACGGTCTACGGTGAAATCTATCCGGCAAAGAAATATAAATACGGCAAGTATGACTTTGCCTACGATCAGTACGTTGACGAGACGCTGAACGGCGCGTCCACTGGCGGAATGCGGCTTCGCATTGTCACCGTGGCAAGCGACCTCTACGGCGTTGGGGATCAGCGGCTTATCATGGACTCGCAGGTCAACAACGAGGCAATCGTTGTTCTCTCGGCGGACACGCCCTACTTTGATGAGCTGGAACAGGCGATGAAGATCCGCAAGTATGTCAAGCAGCGGAATGTGTCGCAGATGCCAGAGAGCATCCAGCGGATCATCCGCGACCGCAACGACGAGGCACGGAAGCTGGAAAGCCATGCCCGCAGCCTGATTGAAAAAGCCATCGTCGAGGGCAAGTTCTACGTCCACGGTGAAATCCTCGACCTGAAATACGGCTCTGCGAAGGACAAGCTGGATGAGGCGATGAAGAGCCTCGTCGAGAGCGTCTATTCCAAGCTCAACATGGTCAATCAGTTCGTGGACAGCGACGCCGATATTCTCGCTATCCTTAACGGCGCATACGAGGAAGTCGGCTTCACCGGACTGGGCGCGAACAACGAAGACGCTCTCAATGAGATCAGTCAGTGGTTGGAGCTGCAAAACCAGAAGATGCTCAAGACCTCGATGGGCGATGTGCAGCGCCGGTATCAGGCGATCCCCTATGGCTGGAAGGAAATCGACATTGCAGCCCTGATTGCCCGTCTGATCGTCCAGCAGAAGATTCAGATCAACTATGGCGGCGCGGTGGTCGGCAAGGAAGAGCGCCGTTTGGTGGACTTCCTGCGCAAGAAGACCGAGATTGACAAAGCCATTGTCGCACGGCGTATTGCGCCCTCCGAAGAGCTGATCCGCAAGAGCGTCAACTTCCTGCGGGACTATCTGGGCGCGATGGACATTCCCTCCGATGAGGACGGGCTGATCCACTTCGTTCTGAACACCTTTGAAACCAAGCAGAGCCACTATCAGAAGCTCCTTGACGAGTTCTACTCCAAAGAGCGTTACCCCGAAAAAGAAACCGTCACCGCTGCCCGTGATCTGATGAACGACGTTCTGAGCCAGCGCAAGGACAATGTTGCACTGCTCAAGCGGATGGTGCAGCGGCAGGATGATCTTCTCGATTCCGCCGAGGATATGGAAGGCGTGGAGATGTTCTTCAAGGCGCAGCGGACGGTGTTCGATGATGCCAAGAAGCGCCTTGCCAGCATTCTCAAGGAAAGAGACTACTTCGCAGTGGACGCAGACACGTTGAACGTCATCAGCACGATGTCCACAATCCTTGCCATGCCGAAGCCGTACTCCCGCATCGGGGAGCTGCCGGAGCTTGTCCAGAAGGTCAAGACCGCCTACGACAGCTTGCTGGATATGAAGCGCGATGAAGTTGCTGAGAACATCCGCCAGTGTATGCAGGATGTTCACCAGCTTGCCAGCGAAGCGCGGGACGCCGGGGCGCTGCTCCGTCAGGCGGACGATCATTTTGTGAACAAGCGCGAAGCGGCAAAAACCGCGACATCCCTCACCGAGCTGGACGCCATGATCACCCAGCTTCTCAACTACAAGGACACAATCTGCCGCCGCATGGAGGTCATGTCTGCCTCCCGTCAGCAGGAAGCGCAGAAGCCCGCACCCGCAGCGGCCGCAAAGCCCGGAACACCCGCGCCGAAGCCCCCGAAGATCATGACCGTGCGCCGGTACGACCTCTGCTCGGTTAAGCGTCTGCAAAGCAAGGAGGACATTGATAAGTACGTCGAGGCGATCCGCGAAAAGCTCATGAAGACGCTTGAAAGCTGCGACGGTGTGCAGATCAACTAAAGGAGCATCAGAAGATGAACAAATCAAAGATTCAAAAGTTTGCCGTGGACGGGCATAAGCTCCTTTACAAGCAGATTGCCCAGAGAGCTTATCAGTACGGCATTGAAGAAAGAAACGTCGGCAAGGCGGATGCTACCGAAGTTCGTGGTCGCATTCTCTCCCCGCTTGAGAAGAGCCAGCGAGCGGCACTGATTGCTGAAATCAATGCCAATGGCTATCCGCAGACTATCGAGCGCGTCACCTATATCTGGTTTAACCGCATTGTTGCGCTTCGGTTTATGGAGGTCAATAACTATCTGCCCTCCCACATCCGCGTGTTCTCGGACGCATCCGGCGCATTCAAGCCGGAGATTCTGAACGATGTCCTTCACCTTGAGATGGAGGGCTTGGATAAGGCGCAGATCGCGGAGTATATCGAAAACAATAACACTGAGGAACTATATCGTTATCTGCTCCTGACGCAGTGTGCAGAGCTGAAAGCAGCGCTGCCGGACATCTTTGTATTTGGCGCTCGTGACCGCGACTATACGGAGTTGCTATTCCCCAACAACAGTCTCTCCGGCGATAGCTTTATTGCCAAAATGCTCTCCGAAACCGATGAGAAAGAAGATTGGCAGGATGCCGTTCAGATCATCGGCTGGCTTTACCAGTATTACAATGACGAGCGGAAAAACGAAGTCATCAACATCTACAAAGGAACCGTCAAGAAAGAAGACATCCCGGCTGCTACCCAGCTTTTCACAACCGACTGGGTTGTCCGCTACATGGTGGATAACTCTCTCGGTCGTTACTGGATCGAGCGTCATCCGGAAAGCAAGCTGGCTGAGAAGTTGGAGTTCCTTGCCACGCCGAAAGACGGTGAAATCAATCATATCGACGAGTTTGTGAAGCCGGAAGATGTCAAGTTCCTCGATCCCTGCATGGGCAGCGGTCATATTCTGGTGTATGCCTTTGATGTCCTGATGGAGATTTACAAGGAAAGCGGCTATACCGAGCGTGATGCAGCGGCGATGATCGTCCAGAACAACCTTTTTGGGCTGGATATTGATGACCGCGCCTCTCAGCTTGCCTACTTTGCCGTTATGATGAAGGCAAGGAGCTATGACCGGCGTTTCCTGAGCCGGGGTATCAAGCCGAATGTGCTTGCCATTAAAGAAAGTAATGGCATGGGCGCAGCTGTCCGGGACGGACTGACAGTGGATGCAGAGATGAACACGATCAGCCGGTATCTTGTGGACACCTTCCGCGATGCAAAGGAACTGGGTTCTATCATTACTATTGAACCGAAGGACTACGACGGTTATATGGCATACCTTGACGGTTGCGACGGACAAGGACAGCTCTCGCTGGATGATGCTGACTGGTTGCAGAACGCTCGTCCGATGCTCAAGGCGCTGGCACGTCAGGCAAAGGTACTGTCGGCTAAATATCCGGTTGTCTGCACCAATCCGCCCTATCTGAATAAGATCGAAGGGCAGTTAAAGAAATTTGTCCTCGACAATTATAAGGACTATTCTGGTGACCTGTTCAGCGTTTTTACCTATCGCAATCTGATGTTCTGCAAGCAGGACGGCTACTGCGGCTATATGACGCCGTTCGTCTGGATGTTCATTAAGACCTATGAAAAGCTGCGCGAGTTCATCATCCGGAACAAGAGCATCGCTACGCTTGTTCAGATGGAGTATTCTGCCTTTGAGGAAGCTACTGTGCCGATCTGCTCCTTTGTTTTGAAAAACGGAAAAGCGGCTGAGAACGGACTTTACTTCAAGCTGTCCGATTTCAAGGGCGGTATGGAGGTTCAGAAGCAGAAGGTTTTGGAAGCTCTTGCAGATAAAAATTGTGGGTACTTCTATGAAGCAGACCAGTCCAGCTTCTCCAAAATCCCCGGTTCTCCGGTGGCGTATTGGATTAGTTCAAAATTGATACGCGCCTATGAAGGTAATAGTTTGGCAGAATATGCAACGATTACAAACGGGCTGTTTACTTGTGACAATAAGCGTTTTCTCCGCTTGTGGCATGAAGTCCACGTTAAGAACATTAAATTCCAATGCAAATCGAAAGATGAATGCTTGTCAGCCACTCAGAAATGGTATCCTTATAATAAAGGCGGTGATTTTCGGCGCTGGTATGGCAATCAAGAGTATATTGTAAATTTCCGAGACTTTGGTGCCGAAATATCACAGTATCGTGTTCAAAGTGGGCAATCAGCAAGTTTTCCGGGACAGGATTTTTACTTTCATGATAGTGTTTCGTGGTCTCTTGTGAGTTCCGCAAAATTTGGCATCAGGTACTACCCAACTGGATTTGTCTTTGACATTGCGGGGTCATCTGTCTTTCCGAATAGTGAAGAGAAACTTGGATACCTGCTTGGTTTTTTGGCAAGTGAAGTCGCTTTCAGTTGCTTAAAACTAACAAACCCGACAATTAACTTTCAGGCTGGTGATGTTAGAAAGCTCCCGCTCATTTATGATGAGCATAGTCTTGATGAAACAAATAAAATGTCACAGGAAAATATCACACTCAGTCGAAAAGACTGGGATTCCTATGAAACCTCATGGGATTTCAAGCGGCATCCGCTGGTGTGATGATGTATAGTATGTCTAAACAAATAACTTGGTATGAAGAACTCTCTTGGATAGGTGAATATCGCTTTCCTCTTCAAAGAAGAAAGCAGAGCTACACAGCCCTAATGACTGAATGGGTTCATGACTATTGTACTCATATTGATGCTTGTAAGTCTCTGGACGATGAAACGAAAAGAAGAATAAAGACATTTGCTAATAGCCTTGTGGAATGCCATACGCGGTATTTGAACAGTCAATTTGCGGATGCTTATACACTTTTCAATCAGTCTATGAATGATGTACAGGGTTCTCTCCTGTCCGTCGATTTTGGGATGCAAAACGGCTTTACAAATGAGGGAGTAGGACATTATTTCAGGATCAGGAAAGGCGATAAGACTCGTAGCTACCTCGAAATGCTGCATATCCCACTATCCTCACGACGGTATGCAACTACGGGAAGATTTAGTGCGCCAGGTATGCCGTGTAGCTATTTGGCAAGCACAGTAGAAATATGCTGGTATGAGTGTGAAATGCCCCGAATATTTCAACTGGCAGAATACAAAGTGAAGGGTGCTACTGAGGACAAGAAAAAACTTTTGAGGCTTGATATAAACCCGCTATTTGTGAAGCATGACCTTCCTCTATTATATAGGCGCAACGATATAAGCGATAGGCGCAACGATATAAGCGATGACCAGATGAAGTGTTTTGCAGAGCAGCTCTTCTTCATACTTCCGCTTCTTGCAATGTGTTCGGTGACTGCACGAAAGAACGATGGGGATTTCACAGAAGAATATGTTATCCCCCAAATGCTCATGGCGTGGCTAAGAAGCAACTCAACATTCATCGGAGTACGTTATTATTCAGATTCCAGTAACGCTTTAGTCAGGAATAACAGAGGACACAATGTTGCTATCCCAGTTAGGGATGAGAATAATGCTGGGTATAGTTCTGAGATTTGCTCTCTATTTGAGTTTTCTGAAGATGCAAAATCAAAGACAGTAGATATGGCGAATGTTCTCCAAAGATAATTTAGCAAAGAGATCGCTAAGCTGGAACTGTTTTTAGAAGAAGTAACTTATGAAAAGCAACACTTTAACTCTCTTGACCCAACATTGTCTTCTGCAACAGTTGCAGTGTATTCCGACTATTGTTCAATTTGTGAATCTCTACTTTCGCTATTGAGCGATTATTCTGACAACAAAGAGCAAAGTTGCTACGCCATTGTTCTAACTCTTGCAGAGATGTTCAACTGGGGAAATCTACTGAAAGAACACGTCAGCAATCAAAGTGGAATGTTTGATGAACGGGCAAATGAATACGCTACTCGTTTTAACGACGAGATACTTGGCTTAATGGATTCGATTTGCTCCTTTTTCAGGCTTAGTATAACTTGGGGGATATAGCATTCCAAAAACGCAAAACACAGCAAGCATAAGAAGGAGAAACGCTATGCCATATTTAGAAACTGTACAAGAGCTTCTGGAAGCCAAAGAGGGCGAACACGTCCAATTCAAGGAAGCAAAAAATCGCTTTGACTTTGGAGAGGCGGCGAAGTGCTGCTGTGCTTTGGCGAACAATGGCGGCGGTAAGCTGGTGTTTGGCATCACGGATAAGAGACCCCGCAGCGTGGTCGGAAGCGCGGCTTTTGACCAGCCGGAGCGCACCCGCATGGGCTTGATCGAGAAATTGAAGGTCAATGTTGATTTTCAGCTTTTCAACTACGAAGGAAAGCGGGTTCTGGTCTTCGACGTGAAAAGCCGTCCAATCGGCTTGCCGGTACAATACGACGGTGTAGCGTGGATTTACGAGGGAGATACGCTCAAGCCCATGCCGGAGGATATGCGCCGCAGCATCTATGAAGAGACCGGCGGTGATTTCTCCGGGACGATTTGCGCCGGGGCAACGGTCGATGATTTGGACGAGATCGCCATTGAAAACTTCCGTGCCAAGTGGATCGAAAAGAGCGGTAAAAAGCAGTTTGCCACGCTGTCTAAGGAGCAGCTTCTCCATGACTGTGGCGCGATCACAGATGACGGCGTGACGTATGCTGCCCTGATCCTGTTCGGCAAAAACGCGGCGATCATCAAGTATCTGCCGCAAGCGGAGATCATTTTTGAGTATCGTTCCTCCGAAGCGTCGGGTCCGGCAAATCAGAGAGAAGAGTTTAAGGTCGGATTCTTCGCTTGCTATGACCGTGTGTGGGAGCTTGTCAATCTGCGGAACGACAAGCAGCACTATCAGGAAGGCTTTTTCGTGTTCGACATTGCGACCTTTAATGAGCGCGTTGTCCGTGAAGCGATCCTGAACGCGGTGAGTCACAGGAACTATCAGTTCGGCGGCAGCATCTTTGTTCGCCAGTTCCGCGACAGATTGGTTGTTGAAAGTCCCGGAGGACTTCCCTTCGGCATTACGCTCGACAACATACTGGATCGCCAGCTCCCGCGCAACCGCCGTATTGCAGAAATTCTTTCTCTGTGTGGCATGGTAGAGCGTTCCGGTCAGGGCATGAACCTGATGTTTGAGCTGAGTGTGCAGGAGGCAAAACCGCTTCCTGATTTCACAGGCACGGATGACTTTTTCGTCAGTGTTACGCTGAACGGACTGATCATCGACAAAGCGATGCTTTCCGTTATCAACCGGATCAGTGAAAGAGGCGCGGAGCTGCTGTCCACCGAGGACTTCCTTGTGATTGATGCTCTGTACCATGAACGACCGCTGAATGAGAAGATGCAGTCTCGCTTGAACCGGCTGATCGAGATGGGCATTGTCGAGCATATCGGTCGCAAGAAGTATGTTCTTGCCAGAAGTCTCTATGCAGCGACGGGCAAAACCGGTGTGCATACAAGGCACGTCGGTTTGGATCGAGATACCAACAAGGAGCTGCTGCTAAAGCACATCCGCCAGAACAACGAAGTTGGTACTCCGTTCAAAGAATTGCAGCAAGTTTTGCCGGGTCTCAATCGCAATCAGATTCAAGTGCTGATGCGGGAACTCAAGGAAGACGAAAAAGTGGTCTGCAAAGGCAAAACCAGTGCTGCAAGATGGTTTATCATCAAGTGATTCACCGTCGATTTCAAATGCGTTTTTGCGTTCAACTTGCGACCAACTTAAAACTAACTTGCGACCAACTTGCGACCTGATCAGCAAGGCATACCGAACTGTTGGAGGGATAATTGATATGGGAAGACTGATTTCCGAGAAATATGCTGCTTGGCAAGCCGAGTGCGAAGAGCGCTTCCAGCAGCTCAAAAAGAACGAAGAAGAACTCAACCGCATTTTCATTGACATTTACGGTTTGCAGGACGAATTGACGCCAGATGTGGCGGACAAGGATGTGACGGTGCATCGCGTGTTTGACAGCAAAGACGATGTGCCGGAGTCTATGAAGGGCAGCAACTATGTCCGCACCATGCGCGACGAGATCGTCTCCCTCATTTCCTTTGCCGTGGGATGTATGTTTGGACGCTACTCTCTGGACGTGGACGGGCTTGCCTACGCGGGCGGCGAATGGGACGCCAGCAAGTACAAGACCATCATCCCGGACAGCGACAATATCATCCCCATCTGCGATGATGAGTATTTTGACGATGATATTACCGGACGTTTCGCGGAGTTTGTCCGCAAGGTCTACGGCGATGATACGCTGGAAGAAAACCTCAAGTTTGTTGCCGACGCGCTCGGCGGCAAGGGTACGCCCCGCGAGGTGATCCGCAGCTACTTCCTGAATGACTTCTATGCCGACCATCTGAAAACCTATCAGAAGCGTCCGATCTACTGGCTCTTTGACAGCGGCAAGAAGAACGGCTTCAAGGCGCTGTGCTATATGCACCGCTATCAGCGCGATCTTCTCGCCCGTCTGCGCACCGACTATGTGCATGAGCAGCAGGAGCGTTACCGCACCCAGCTTGCCCAGCTCGGTGATGCTATTGACCATGCCAGCGCATCCGAGCGCGTGAAGCTGACGAAGCAACAGAAGAAATTCCAAGATCAAGCGACCGAGCTGCAAAAATACGAGGAAAAGGTTCACCATCTTGCCGACCAGAACATCGAGATCGACTTGGATGACGGCGTAAAGCATAACTACGAACTGTTTGCCGATGTGTTGGCGAGGATTAAGTAACAAAGGAGACACACCATGAGCTTATATGAAGAGATCAGCGAGCTGATTGATCTGAAAACCGAAGGCGATTACTGGGACTTTAAGGTTCAGTGGCATGAAAACAAAGCTGATCTGCTTCACGACATTATTTGTATGGCAAATAACCTTGCAAATAGGGACGCTTATCTCATTATTGGAGTAAGTGATAGTAAGCATGAAGATGGCGTTAGAATTAAAGGTGTTCCGGAAGTAAATCGCAAATCCCAGCAGAACTTGATTGACTTTTTGAAGAATATTAAGTTTGGCGGTGGAATTAGACCAGCTGTCTATGTTCAGACATTGCCCTTTACAGAAAACCGTTTTGTCGATGTAATAATTATCAAAAACACGAGAAAAACACCCTACTTTCTTGTCGAGCCATTTAATGATGGGAAGAGGTGTGTCCAATCAGGTCACATCTATACCCGCATCGGTGATACGAACACGCCTCAAAAGGGATTTGCGGATATTGATAAGGTTGAATATCTATGGCGCAAAAGAATTGGTGTTGACCTAAGTGTTACAGAAAAACTGCTTCTGATGTTGGACTCACCTGATGACTGGCTTGGGGATTATAATAACAGCGACCTTAAGTACCACTCGCTTTATCCTGAGTTTCAGATCAGAATAAACGAAATAGAAAATCAACGAGAGTATCAAGAAAACAGCATTATAAATAACATTGCTGATCACCAACACGATACAAGTTTTTCAGTAAGTGATCTTGAAATAAAATATCACACAACGCTCATTTATTCTGAGAAAGTAATTTATCTCGATGGATATAGAACACTCATTCCGTTTCCGCAAACGTCCACAGTGCGCTTAAATCACGAGATGTCTTTGACATATTTATTTTTCGATAGGGATTCTATAAATGGGAAGTTATTTAACTGTCTTGCCCGTTGCGAAAATAATTGGTACTGCGAAAAATGGGGAATGCGTCCTGGTGTTGCTTTTTTGTTGTTCGATGATAAAACGGATCGTCTTTGCTTTGAAGAGCTTGCGTTGCAAAAACTTCCCATCCTCTTAGATGAGTACGCTCAAGCATTATCTTCAAAGGGATATAAAAGATCACTGCAAACGGAGGATTTCTATGTCTCTGGTTGGACAAAAGGCGATGAAATTAAGTCTTGGCATTTATATGAACAGTATAGAGGGATTATAGGCAGTACCCTTTTAGAAAAAATCCCGACACTACCGAAGGAGATGAGAACTGATGCAGAATGAAAAAGTACAGTGGGAATTAAAGCGACGTTTTGCAGCCCCCTTGCCGGAGTTCTATCGCCACAGGATCGTCTTCTGGAAGGACGAGGATCGGGAGTTTGAGAAAGACGTTGACGAGCTGAATTTGGAGGGAGTCAAGATCATCAAGCTGACCGGCACAAATAATTTTGCCGTCAAGAAGTTGCTGCTTCACGATGACTTGGACAGCAACTATCTTATCTATTGCCCGATTACATACACCAGCGACGAAGACAACTGGCTTCAGGACATTGAATATTACAGCGAGACCTTCCGCGCGGATTTTATCTCCATGCAGATGGATGAGCTGAACATCGCACCGTCTGCCGCAATGCGGAAGACGGTCAAGCTCTATGCAAGGTTCTTCGACAGCAAGGAGCGTATTCAAAAGCTGCGCAGGATCGGGCGGGACTATCAGACGCCCCTCCAACTCCATATCGACATTATGGCGGTTCTCGCCGGTTTGAGCGAAGGCTCTGCGCAGGATGTCATCATCGCCGTCCTTGCTACAGGTCTCGATAAAGAGACAAACAGCGTCTTGCAGAACATCCGCAAGTTTGGCAGTATCGAAGCCTTCTGGCAGCTTGCGCGGAAGTACACCGGCTACATCGAGGAAGAAGACAAGCCTCTGGGCCACTTTGCAGCGCACGTTCTGCTGACCGCGCTTTCTCAGACGATGAACACCTCCGTTCTGAAAGGCTTGGAGCGCTTCGTTTCTGAGACCAACAAGGCGTACTGTTACAGCATCGTCCATGAATGGCGTTCCCGCGAGGATAATGAGGACCTGTACGAGCTGTGCCGCACCGTGGAGAACGAATTGCAGCTTCCGACGCGCTTTGACAAATTTGAGCCGGAAACGCTGATTACGGGAGACGTCTTCCCGTGCATCAACGAGAGCATCTTGAAACAGCTCTATGCTGAGATCAGCGACCATGTTGTGAAGGTCGATCTCATTAGGAAGGTCTGTGAAAACAGACGGACAACCGGATGGTACAAGCGGTTTTCAAATTATTTTGACTGCCTCTTCTTCATCGGAAAGATGCAGAGCTTCTATCAGGAACACGGCGGCGGATTCCATATCGTCGAGCCGAAGAAAATCTGGAAGCTCTATACGAGTGATCTCTGCCGTATGGATGCCTACTATCGCCACTTCCATTATGCCTTCGGCAACTCTCTCAAGAATGCAAATGACACTCTGGAAGACGGCTTGAAGCACTCGACGGAGTTTGTTGAGGCGCTGTATCAGAACTGGTTCCTCCGGGAACTGACCGCTTGCTGGACAAACGCAGCGGCAGATGACCTTGCTACGCTTGGCTACATCTCAGAGATCGAGAAGCAGCGGGATTTCTATAAGAGATATGTCGCTCCCGCAAGCAGTAAGAACACCCGCGCATTCGTGATCATCTCGGACGCGCTTCGCTATGAGGTTGCCTCCGAGCTTTCCGAGCGCATTGTCCGCACCACAAAGGGTAGCGCCGAGTTGGAGTCGATGCAGGCGATCTTCCCGTCCATCACGAAGTTTGGTATGGCAGCCCTTCTTCCGGCAAAGAGCATTTCCGTGAACGACAGTATGGACGTTCTCGTTGACGGAAATCCCACCCGTTCCACCGTGGAGCGAAACGCGATCCTGAACGCGACGCCGAAAGCCAGCGTTGCCATTCAATACAATGACTTTCTGAACATGAAGAAGGATGAACGGCGGGAGTTGGTTGCCGGGAAAGATGTAATTTACATCTACCACAACTCCATCGACGCCATTGGAGACAAAGCCCCTACGGAGTCCAAAGTCTTTGATGCCTGTGAGACGGCAATTCAGGAGATTTCCGGCATTCTGCGTATTATCGTGAACGAACTGAGCGGAACGAACATTTTCATTACAGCGGATCACGGCTTCCTCTATACCTATAAGCCTCTGAATGAGAGCGACAAGATTGACCGGAAAGCCTTCTCTGGCAACGTGTATGAGCTTGGACGGCGTTATGCGCTGACCGCTCCTGACACAACTGCTGATTTCCTGCTTCCCGTCAATCTGGAAAGGGAGCTGGACGGAACGCCCATCAAGGGCTATGCCCCGCAGGACACCATCCGCATGAAGGTTCAGGGCGGCGGTGAGAACTATGTCCACGGCGGTATCAGCTTGCAGGAGCTTGTCGTGCCTGTGATCGCCTTCAAGAACCTCCGCACGAGCAATAAGAATTACGTTGAGGTTAAAAACGCGGAGCTGAAGCTCCTGAGCGAAAGCCGCAAGATTTCCAACCTGATCTTCTCGTTGGAGTTCCACCAGCGTCAGCCCGTGGGCGATAAAATCCAGCCCTGCACCTACTCCATCTACATGACGGACGATGAGGGCGTGGTGATCAGTGACCGGCAGACAGTCATCGCGGATAAGACCAGTGACAACGCGGCAGATCGCGTGTTCCGTGTCCGGTTCAATCTGAAAGCCGGAACGTATGATAAGAAGAAAGTCTACCGTCTGGTGATCGCAAACGAGATTGACGTGGAAGAGATTGAGTTCCACATCGACATTGCTTTTGCTGATGACTTTGGCTTTGACCTGTGAGGTGAAAAGAATGGATGAGCAGATGAAGACCGGAGAAACCGGCGATAAAAACGCGGTGATCGACCAGAAGCTGCGGCAGTTCTTTGACGGAAAGATTGTCCGCAAAGACCTGACAAAGAAGATCAAGGAAGGCGCGAATGTGCCGGTCTATGTCCTTGAGTTTTTGCTTGGTCAGTATTGCAGCTCGGACGATCCGGAGGTCATTGAGACCGGCGTGGAGAATGTCAAGCGCATCCTGGCGGACAACTATGTCCGTCCGGACGAGGCGCAGAAGATCCTCTCCATGCTTCGTCAGCGTGGGATGCACACGGTCATCGACAAGATCACTGTCAATCTGAATATGAAAAAAGATACCTATGAGGCGGAGTTCTCCAACCTTGGTATCAAGAATATTCCCATTTCAGAGGACTATCCCGCGAAGTTTGACCGGCTGCTCTGCGGCGGTATCTGGTGCATCGTGCAGCTCGAATATGAGTATCTCGAAGAGGATAAGGACACGCCGCCGATTCATATTCTGAAACTGACGCCGATCCAGATGCCCCATGTGGACATCGAGGAATTGAAGGAAGGCAGAAAGAACTTCACCGAAGAAGAGTGGCTTGAGATCATGCTGCGCTCCTGCGGTTATGAGCCGGATAAGCTGAATGACCGCGAACGCTGGCTTCTGCTTGCCCGTATGCTGCCGCTTGTGGAGAACAACTTCAACCTCTGTGAGCTGGGTCCGCGAAGCACTGGCAAATCCCATATCTACAAGGAAATCTCCCCGAACAGCATCCTTGTTTCCGGCGGGCAGACCACCGTCGCGAACCTGTTTTACAACATGGGCAGAAAAACCGTGGGCTTGGTCGGCTTGTGGGACTGTGTTGCCTTCGACGAGGTTGCCGGTATCAACTTTAAGGACAAAGACGGCATCCAGATCATGAAGGACTATATGGCGTCCGGCTCCTTTGCACGCGGCAAGGAAGAAAAAGCCGCGACCGCTTCTATGGTCTTCGTCGGCAACATCAATCAGAGCGTGGACGTGCTGCTGAAAACATCCAGCCTTTTTGACCCGTTCCCTCCCGAAATGGGAACGGACACGGCATTCCTCGACCGTATGCACTGCTATATTCCCGGCTGGGAGATACCGAAGTTCCGTCCGGAGCATTTCACCAACGACTACGGCTTCATCACTGACTATTTAGCAGAGTTCATCCGTGAGCTTCGCAAGGAACAGTACGGCGACGCGCTGGACAAGTATTTCCGCCTTGGCAAGAACCTTAATCAGCGCGATACCATTGCCGTCCGCAAGATGGTTGGCGGCATGATCAAGCTGCTCTATCCGGACGGGGAGTTCACGAAAGAACAGCTTGAAGAAATCCTCAGGTTTGCGCTTGAAATGCGTCGCCGCGTCAAGGAACAGCTCAAAAAGCTGGGCGGCATGGAGTTCTACGATGTTAATTTTTCGTACATTGATAACGATACCTTTGAGGAACATTTCGTTTCCGTTCCCGAACAGGGGGGCGGAAAACTAATCCCCGAAGGAATGTGCAATCCCGGTCAGGTCTATACGGTTTCACAGGGAAAGAGCGGCATGATCGGCGTCTTCCGTCTGGAATCGCAGATGCTTCCCGGCAACGGCAAGTTTGAGCGAACGGGACTAAACTCTGATGGCAAGTGTAAGGAAGCAGCAAATACCGCCTTCAACTATCTGAAAGCAAACGGCAACCGAATTAGCGGCGCAATCAGCACAACAACGAAGGACTATATCATCAACTATCAGGATTTACAGGGCATCGGCATGACCGAGAAGCTGGCACTTCCCACGCTGATCGCGCTCTGTTCGATTGCGCTTGGAAAGCCGACCCTCAGCAGTCTGGCGGTGATGGGCGAGATCAGCATTGCAGGAACGATGCTCAAGGTGGACGAGCTTGCAAACGCGCTTCAGGTTTGCCTTGATAGTGGCGCAAAGAAGGTGCTGCTGCCTATTACATCGGCGGCTGATCTCGGGACAGTGCCGTCAGAATTGATAGGATGCTTTAACCTTATTTTCTATCAGAGTGCAGAAGATGCAGT
>NZ_CALWJK010000088.1 GCF_944380975.1 uncultured Agathobaculum sp.
CTGTTATCTGAACGATGATTGGATCAATGTGTTCGATGTTGTTTTAGTTGATTCGAAAAACGATACGAAAGCAGAAATTGGAGAGATGGCAGGCTCTGAATAGGATTCGTAAGGAAATGTATCTTGAGAATGGACTAAAAAGAATATAAGTGAAAGTCTGAGCAGCTTTGGAGGATTCATTTTATATAAATCTGGATCTACCGACCACCGGACAGACTATCAATTGGGAATTGAAAAGAAGGGAAATAGCCATGTCGTCTATGTGTGATTGTACGCGGTGTCCTCTTTGCGGAGAATTGATGTGGAATGGTCAGTGCGAAAATCTGGATTGTAAATACCATTGGTATCCGAAAGACGATGATGATGAGGGTGAGGACTATCAAGGCTACATCATCATATGAGGTTGCTTTGCAGAAGTCTGAATCATGATACAGTAATCCGGCCCGCCGGATGGATAGATAGGTGAAGAACAATGTCAGAATATCAGAACGGAAGGGTGCTATTGTAGCACGACAATGCAATCTGGAACGCCGTATTCTGCACGGTCAAATCAACTCAAAGCAGGTTGATCGCGAAATTGCAGATATTGAGGCCCAATATGGCAAGGACGCATTTAATCCATGCAAAGTAACACCAAAAGAAAAACCGTGGACAAAAGCAACCTTGCAAGAACTCCATGAACTGTTTCAGTTTGGCGCGCAGTCCAAAGAATGCCTGCGCTATATGGCAAAGGTTAGCGATGAGGTATACCGCGCTAAGCGGCTGAAAAAAATGATTTTGATGGGCATTTTGGCGGTACTGGTATGCGTCCTGCTGGTTATGGTGATACGGCATATCCTAGCCGGTTGAGGAGCGTGAACATAAATGAGTGTAGGCATTATTCAAAAAGCAAGAACCAAAGTTGCAAATGCCATCAAAAAAGCAGCTGGCAAAGCCGGCGATGCTGTCGCAACAGCAGGGCAGCTCAGTCCGAAACAAGTTGCCGAGGTTGATGCGCTGCGAGAAGAATATCTGAAAGCACTGCCCAATCCATCTGACGCGGAGGCCAAAGAAACCATTGCCCGCAATCTTGGTGCAATCGGCATTGAAACCTTTCGGGAGTATCTGCCACAAGTCAGCAAACTGTATTTGCCTGTAGCAGAGGATCTTTCTGCTTTTGAAAGTAAGCGTATCTGCTATTTCGACATTACGCGCTGGGTTACCAGCAAAGATGAGAACAACATTGATAAGCTCATCAATGTATATCAGGTGCTGGCGGATGAAGATTGCGCGATTGCGTTGATTTACACGCGCTACCCGGATAAATGCGTTATCTCGCTTGCAGTAGTCAACAATTCTCCGGCTGGTGATACCGCAGATACCAAGCGTCTGGTTGAATGTGTCAAAAAGGCGATCAAGGGCAATTTCCCTGGGTCGGAGCTGAACAAGCTGAAAATTGGTACGCCCAAGGGGCTGGATTTCGATGGTACGCCATCGGTTGCAATTGTATCCAATCTTGCTACGGAAAAATCCGAGGATTTCGTCAGCCAAAGCATGGAAAAGCTGCTTGACGGCTTTGTTCCGGAAAATGATGGCGAAACGTTCTCTATTGTTCTGTTGGCGCAGCCCATTCAAGACCAGGAGCAGGATAAGTGCCGCCTGTATGAGTTGTATTCTGCACTCAGCTCCTTTGCTACCTGGCAGTCAGCGAAGGGTTATACCGAATCGGCAGCAATTATGTCCATGGCGAGCGCTGGGGTAAATGCGGGTGCGAATTTTAATTTTTCTACCGGACAGGGCGCTAGCCAAGGCACTAATTTAATGCAAAGTGTGGCGAGAGGCGCTTCTTGTGCAGCAACCACAGCTATAAGTGATGCTATCAGTGAAAGCAAAACAATTAGCGAGGGCGCTTCTGTAACCGTTGGGACATCCGAATCAGCTGGTTTCAGTGCTGGTGTAGCAGGAAATGGTGCTCATGCTGAAGCAAGCACACATCAGGATATTTCTACTCACGTAGATCATTCCCGTAGCAAATCAAAAACACATACAGAGTCGCATTCAGAAACACAGGGGACTTCTTATACGGAAACGACTGGTGAAGGTACAAGTCAATCAACAAGTGCTAATACCAACCAAGGTATGGGAGCAAATTTTGGTATTAGCTTTACCCGTTCCTCGGGCATTACCAGGCAGCTTGGCCAGAGCGAAACCACAACTCTGACCTTTACCAACTACGCAGTCAAGCACACGTTGGAGCTTCTGGAAGAACAGATGCAGCGTTTGGAGCAGTGCGCGGCTTTGGGCATGTGGGATTTCGCGGCATATGTGATCTCGCCTTCGTATAGCTGCGCCAATGATGTGGCGCATATGTATCTGTCCCTGACGCAGGGTGAAAAATCCTATATGGAGCAGGCTGCAATTAATATCTGGCAGGGCGGCTCGAAAAACGGAGCGGCCGCTGCAAAAACGATTTGTGAATCTCTGTCTGTATTACAGCATCCGACATTCTGCCTGAACCCGGATCTGACGATGGACTACCTGCTGTACCCGTCTATTGTTACTGCAACGACAATGCTCTCCGGCAGTGAGCTGGCACATGCGCTGAATTTTCCGGAAAAATCGATAAGTGGTTTACCGGTGCTGGAATGTGTTCCTTTTGGTCGGGAAGTCCGTTCGTTAGATACAATCCAGAAGCACGGCAAAAAGATTGAACTGGGGCATATTTATCATATGCATAAAACCGAACCGAATGCCGTCACACTGGACAAAACCTCCCTCACCGCCCACGCTTTTATCACCGGCTCCACCGGCGCAGGCAAATCCAACACGATTTATCGTATGCTGAATGAACTGGACAAGCAGGATGTACGCTTTCTGGTCGTAGAACCCGCTAAGGGAGAATACAAGAATGTCTTTGGAGGCAGAAAGAATGTGGCAGTATACGGAACCAACCGCAAAAAGGCTGAACTGCTACAGTTGAACCCGTTCTCCTTCCCAGACGACACACATGTCCTTGAACACATTGATCGGCTGATTGAGATATTCAATGCTTACTGGCCAATGTATGCTGCTATGCCAGCGGTGCTAAAGGATGCCGTTGAGCAGGCGTATCTGCGCAAGGGCTGGGATCTGACCAACTCAACATGTGATCCGCTGCTCTACCCGACTTTCCGGGATCTGATGGAGGTTCTTCCGGACGTAGTGAAGCAGTCAAACTATTCGGCGGATACACAGAGCGATTATATTGGTTCGCTGTATACCCGTATCAAATCGCTGACCAATGGTATCAATGGACAGATTTTTTGTTCGATGTCCGAGTTGGCCGCAGAGGAGCTGTTTGATCGCAATGTGATCGTGGATCTCAGCCGGGTCGGTTCAATGGAAACAAAAGCGCTGCTGATGGGCGTCCTTGTGTTGAAATTGCAGGAGCATAGGATGGCGATGGCCAGTGACAAGATGGACGCCAAGCTCCAGCATGTCACAGTGCTGGAAGAAGCGCACAATCTGCTTCGACGCACAGCCAACATCCAGACGCAGGAGAACTCTAATCTGCAGGGCAAATCTGTCGAGATGATTGCCAATGCGATCTCGGAGATGCGTACTTATGGCGAAGGCTTTATCATTGCGGATCAGGCACCGGGGTTGATGGATGAATCGGTAATTCGGAATACAAATACCAAGATCATCATGCGGCTGCCGGATGAGTCCGATCGCGTGCTCGTGGGCAAGGCGGCATCGCTGAACGATGATCAAATCGTCGAACTAGCAAAGCTCCCGCTCGGTGTTGCTGCGGTTTATCAGAATGATTGGCTGGAGCCGGTACTTTGTAAGATCCCACCATTCGGAGAGGAGAACTATAAAGCATATATCTATCAAGATAACCAGAACGATTATATTTTAGGGAAATTCCTACCTTATTTGTTCGGTATTTTAGACCATTGTGAAATGCAAGACGAGCAGGTGGACGCTATAGATAAATGGATCGCGCATCTGAACTGCTCGGAAGAGACAAAACCTCTTTTGCAAATGGCAAGGCGCGGCGAAAAACTGACGACAGAGCAAAAAAGCGTGATTGGATATAATTTGTTTGGCGGGAGAAGGTATGATGATTGGTTGAAAAAAGCGGCATCACCGGAAAACGCTATCCGGGAAATTGATCAAGATATTGCGCGTCAATGCGGTGGTGTGCTCTGCAATGCAGAGCATATCCGTCAGATAATTTTGCAACGTATCCTACAGGAATCAGATCAACTCCATACCAAATATGCAGACTATGTAATTTGGCACAGGAAGGGATTGTTTTGAATGTTCTCGGAATTAAGTGGGCAGAATCTTGAGAAAATAGAGGCACCGGATGCAACGGATATTAAAAGTATGCCGGAACAAATATCCGAACGGAAAGAGATAAGTACACCTTTGCCAGAGAGCACTGAAATTGTAACGCGTCAACAGGACATAGCAAAGCAGGATGAACTCAGCAAGGCTTTTCGAAATGGGGAAATCGAGCCGAAGGATACGCAGGAAAAAGGAAATTTCGGTGAAATAATGACTGATATCCATATGCGTGTGTCGGGATATGAACGGATTTCGAAAGACATAGTTACCGGACTGCAGGATGCTGGACATCAGGGGATTGATGGCATATACTATAATCCTGAAGGGCATCCACCCTATGTCATTGTAGATGCTAAGTTCGGCTCGGCACAACTCTCCGAAACGGCGGACGGTAAACAGATGAGTGCCGAATGGATCGATAAACGGCTTGATGCGGCGGTGGGCAAGGAGAAAGCCGATGAAATTCGCATGGAGAAATTGATAAATCCGGAAAATGTTGGTTCCTTTGTTGCGCGAGTAGACGAAGCTGGCAACGTAACGTTGGATAGGCTGGATCAAAACGCTAATGTGATTGAAAAGGATGTGAAGCTCAATGCTGCGTGATACGAGAAAGGATGCAGCGTACTTTGGCAAGTACATTGCAGAACAGCAGCAGCGTATTGATAAATTCGCAGGAGTATTAAGGGCATTGCGTGGCAGTGAAAAACCAGATGCCGTCAAAATCCTACAAGTAACCAAAATCCTTTCTGGCTTCCAAAAGGATATGATCCTTGCCGAATACTCTTACGGATGCAGTATGGCTCTGATAAAGAAGTCTTTTTCGGACTATCTTAAACTTATTGGCAACTTGGATCAGCTTGTATGGTCTGATGCCATAGATATATTATCGCTTTCTATAGTATTAGATATTGATTGTGGTGCCGCCATAGAGGATCTTGTGCTGCCGCAGGATGCATTAATTTCTGAGTTGTGCAAGCAGGTCCGTATGCCGAACACTAATGCGGACTTGCTCTTATTCCCTGAAAAAGAGCAAGTGTTTTTAGCCTGCCTTCGCGGACAAGCCTCAGTTGAAGATCTGAAGAACTATGTCGCAAACGAATGGTATGCGGCGAACAGCGATCTTGCTTGGTATAATGCCCATCTGAGTGCGGAAGATATATATACTGGCTATTGGTGCTTTGCTGGTGCAGCCGTAGCCAAAATTAGTGGATTCAATAAAGAATCCTTTGTGGGTACGGGTTATTTTCCGTATGATTTACTCTAAAAGTAATGAAACGCAACCAAGCCGAATGGGAACTGTTTCATCTGCTGCAGCAAACAGAGCAATGCGACCGCAACTAAGCGATAAAGGAGGTCAGGCAGTCAATGGCAAAGTCATCTGACCAGGAGAACATCGTCTATCTGACTGGTGACACGCACGGTCGGTTTGACCGCATTGCCTCGGTCTGATGCTGGCATGAGGCAGAGCGCGGCAATACTTTATCATCCTCGGCGCAGTAGGGCTGGATTTTCGTGATGAGGAGAGGGAAAAGCAACTTCAATTGCTGCCTTGCACTTTTTCTGCATTCACAGCAATCATGAGCGGCGTCCCAGCTTTGCAGATCGGCTATTAGCTCGCTACATATCATGGCGGGAAGGACTGGATAGAACCGGCTTATCACGATATCGTATTTGCGATCGATGGAGAAGTCGATCAATTCTGTGGCCACAGTTGCCTTGTGCTTGGCGGCGCATACAGTGGTGACAAATGGTTTCGGCTGATGCAGGGGCGCCTTTGGCGGCCGGAAGAGCAGCTGTCGGAGGGAATCCGCAGCAAAGGTGGAATCTGTGCTCGGACAGGGGAAAGGCAGGCCGATATTGTGCTGTCCCATACCTGCCCAATCCGGTATGAACCGTGGGAGGTGTTCCTGCCTAGAGTGGATCAGAGCAGCGCGGACAAATTCATCGAGGAATGGCTGGGACAGAGCAAATTCAAACTGTATTATCAATGTTGGATTGCGGCCATTATCATACACCGAAGAAAATTGATAAGCCGTAGTTTATGTTTGAGGATTACTCGCTGCTCCCAAAAGATATTTGAAGTAAATGGGGCAGAACATCCTGAATCGGAAAAACGACTCCGGTAAAGGAAGCCTGTAATATCGATGTGAAATAAGTAAAAATAATTCCGCGAAAATAAGTGGATTTATGCGTTGAATATTATTTTGAAATAATATGCCTGTTTTTATTTCGTAGAACAGTTTGATTGCCAAGCGATGTTTTCCACTTGGCTGTATCCGGACATTCGATCAAGCTTCCGTATCCAATCGAACGGGCCGACTGGGGAAGTCCTGCAAACCCGCATGATATCAGGGTAAAACAGGACACAAGGACAAAAACAGAGGTGTAAAAAACCGGTTCGCGGAACTCCGGGTTTTTTACACCTTGTTTTTGATTTGAGATATTGTCAAATTCGGTACCCGCCGCGCTTCGCTATCCGTCATAAGAGGCGAGTTGTGACATCTAACGGTTAATAAAATTATGCGAGATATCAGTCATAACCCCTGAGTTATGACTTCTAACGGTTAATAAAGCTACGCGAGATATCAGTCATAACCCCTGAATTATGACTTCTAACGGTTAATAAAGCTGCGCGAGATATCAGTCATAACCCCCGAGTTATGACTTCTAACGGTTAATAAAGCTGCGCGAGATATCAGTCACAACCCCCGAGTTATGACTTCTAACGGTTAATAAAGCTGCGCGAGATATCAGTCATAACCCCTAAGTTATGACTTCTAACGGCCAATAAAGCTACTTAAGTTATCAGCCATAACACCGGGTTGTGACAGATAACCGCAATGGCGGATTGGAGACGGTTTGTAAAAGTGCAGATGAGGACGTGCGAAACAATCCCTCGTTGATTTTAAAAGGGCAATATCCGCTGCAACGTGCGACGCTCCTGAGGATGATGGGAGATATAGTTCCCTATGCGGAAGGGCTTTGTCAGCTCAAGCGATCGGGCGGATCATGGGTCGGACGAAAGACACGGTCAAAATGTCATTGGATTGTGTCGGTGAATGTAAGCAAAAAGGTAGCGTGTCTTTTCTTTACACTTTTCGGATGTTTCACGGGATAATGGACACCGAATACGGACTGCCAAAAGTGTAAACGAAAACAGATGGTTTCATAAATGGAACGGTCCGTTGGATAAAGATAAAGTATGAACAACAGATGGTGTTGAGGGGATCCTGTTTATTGCAATTTTCGTAGAGTGAGATATCTTTTCGTGTAGACTTATATGTAAAATCAGATATAATATAGGTATCAGGGAGGGGTTGTTGTGATTTATACACTAGAGGAAATCAGAAGCCGGGTTACCCCCATAGCAAAGCGATATAAACTGAAGGCGGTTTATCTTTTTGGTTCTTATGCACGTGGTGATGCGGATGAAAACAGTGATATCGATCTGTTAGTTGATACAGCTGGTACGGCTCTCACATCTTTGTTTTCTCTTGGCGCACTTTATTGCGATTTAGAACAGGCGTTGGGAAAGCCAATTGATTTAGTAACAGTAAGCGCATTGGAGCAGCGACTCCAAATGCCCAGTGAGAGGGATTTTAAAGAAATCGTAGAGAAAGAGAGGGTGAGTCTTTATGCTGTCGCCTGATTTGCAGCGTATCAAGCACATCTGTGATTATTGCAACGAAATCGAAAAAACTATTGCTCGATATGGAAACTCATTTGAAATTTTTGATCATGATCCAGATTATCAGCGATCAATTTCATTCTCAATTATGCAGATTGGCGAGTTAAGCGGCGGTTTATCTGAAAACTATCGCAAGGCCACCAGCAACCGTGTGCAATGGGGACCTATGAAGGGGATGCGCAATATGGTTACTCATAGCTATGGAAATATGAACCGGGAGATTATTTGGGAAACTGCATCGGTCGATATCCCGGCCTTGAAAGGATTTTGCCTGGAGCAGTTAGCAGATCAAGATTGAAGTGGAATTCGAATAAACGATAATTTTTGTATATCGGTCACAAAACTGTCACAAAACAGCGTACAGAGAAATGATTACAGAAAGAGCATAAAACATAGAAGTGTTTTCCCACCATTCTCTTCCGGCTTTTGCGTTGTGGAGGCTTGATATGAATCAAAAGGCATTATTAAACGGCATGGAATATACAATTCTCGATCTGCTCCCTTCATTGGATTATTCTGATAGGATGGTGCTGTG